>CAIYFD010000105.1 GCA_903925425.1 uncultured Opitutia bacterium
AACCCTGCGGAACGGTGTACTCCAGCTCGGCCGAGGCCGGGAAGTTCCACTTCTCGTCGCGGATCGCGCGGAGAATGTCGATGATGTCGGTTTCTCCCGTGCCCCACATCAGGTTCTGCTGGCCGTTGGCCGGGCCGGTGCGATCCTTGATGTGGATGCTGGCGACGCGATCCGGGAACCGCTTGAGGAGGGGAATCGCGCTCGAGCCGTTGGCCGCCCAGAAGTGGCCCGTATCGACATTGAGCGAATTGGCCGGTGAAAGCTTCAGCGCCTCGTCGAAGGCGTCCAATCGGCCCTGCAGATGCGTGTGGTAGCCAATGCGGATGCCATTCTTCACGCCGAAGGCTCCCAAGCGTTCAAGCACCTTGGGATCCTCGGAGAGTTCGAGCGTGTCGTGGTTCGCGCCAAGCGCCTTGGCCATCTGCAGGCGGTAATCGAGCGTGGCGTCCGCCTGGTTCCCATTGACGTTCTTGAGCGCGTAGATCGTGACGCCCGCCTCGTTGTACATCCGGCGGAGATCGGCGAGTTTCGTCAGGTTCTCCGGGGTCATCCAGGGCGACGGCGCCGTCAGCTCGGCGGGGGCACCGCCGGCGCCACCACGGCCACCACGACCACCACCCGCGGCCGGGACGCCGTTGGCCTGTCCGACAGCGGCCAACTGCTCGGCGCTGAACTTGCTCGCTGAGTTCTGGATTTTCGCGAGCTGATCCATGCGGGCCTGCGCCAGAGCGGCGTCGGCCTTGGCCACCTCGGCCGAGGCGGCGCGAATCGCGTCGGAACCGGCCGGGTTCTTGAGGCTGACCGTGGACAGGTTGGTGCGGGCGACTTGAAGCGCGTTGCTGAGCGGCGTGAGTGCCGCGGTCATCGCCGCAAAGGCGTCGGTCTGCGCCGGCGTGGCGTTGGGCAGGCCGCCGCGGCCCCCACCGCCACCAGCGGCAGCACCCGAGATATAACCATCGGCCACGGCACCCATCATCTCGATGGCGCTGATGCCGGAGATAACGCAGTATTTCAGTATCTGCTCGGCCGATTGGTTGGCCATGGAGCGGAACGAGTAGGTGATCGTGCCGACCTGCACGCCGTTGAACTTGGAGTTCGGACGGCCATAGGCCTCAACCAGCGCCTTGGCATAATTGCTGGCGGCGATGGCATTGGGGGTGGTCGGAGCGGCGCCCATGGCGGGCGCGGCGGCGGCGAAAGCCGAGCTGCCGGCCAGGGCCGTGCCGGCTGCCGCGAGGGCAGTGGCACCGATGAACTGACGACGACTGACCGAGGAGGCCAGGATGGGAAGGTTTGTCGACATGACGTGGGGGTGTTGGGGGATTTATTTGGTTCCGAGCTCGTAGAGCCGGAGGTTGCTGAGGGTAAGCGCCGGGGCTCCCTGGACTTGGGAGATGCGGACGAATTTCGCCGAGGTCGGCTGACTCAAGGCCAGCGTCTTGGCGCCATCCACACCTTGGACCACACCAGCCGGCGTCCACGTGGTGCCGTTGGTGGAGACTTCGACGCGGAACTGACGGGGAGCAGCAGGAGCGGGAGCCGCGGCGGGAGCAGCCACAGGGGCGGCGGCCGGAGCGACAGCTGGAAGCACCTGAGCGGCGGCGTCAGCCGCCACCGCACCACCGGCAGGACCGCCAGCGCGGCCACCTGCGGCACCGGCCCGACCGCCACCACCGCCACCCGCGCCACCACGACCGGCAGCGGGAGCCGCCGAGGTGAACTGGACCTCGGCGAGATTGATGGCGGAGGGCAGCTCGACTTGAAGCCAGATAGCAACGGCCTGCTGCTGTTGAGCCGGGGGAATGTTGGTCGACCACGTGTTGAAGGCGCTGATCGCATTGCGGGCCGTCGCATCGCTATGGCTCGCGGAAACTTTCCAGTCGGCCAGGTGGGCCGCCGGGAGCTTCGGCACGCGCACATCGAGCGCGGCAAACGTCCAGGGAGTCGTGCGGGCCTTTGAGGCAGCCCGAACCACCGCGACCTGCTCAGCCGTCACCGGGTTGCCGATGTTGCCGAAGTTGGTGCGCACGTAGCTGGCGATGTCAGCGATCCACTGGTCGGTGTTCGAGCCCATCGGCACCATGATATCCTTCACGTCGCTGCCGGGGATCTGGCCGGTCATGCCGGTGATGAGGACATTCAGGATCCAGTCACGGTGACCGTTGATCCGGGAGTTGTTGGCGAGGGTCGGAGCCAGCTTGCCCGAATTGTCGGGCTTCATGGCGCCCGTGGCATCCGCACCGTGGCACTGCGAGCAAAGCTCGTTGAACGTGGCCTGGCCGCGGGTGACGCTGGCCTGCTGCGCGGCATCGAGCGTCGGGCCGGCCTGACCGCCACGACCGCCACGACCGGCACCTGCGGCGGCCGGGTTCACGATCTGGTTGGCGACAAGCTGGACGGACTTGTACTTGTTGGCGTCCAAAGCGGCCTTGGCGACGGTGGCGACATCGGGTGTCTTCAGCAGGTTCATCGTCAGCAGAGCCTGGGTCGCAACGTTGCCATCCTTGTCGGTGGCGAGCTTTGCGTAATCGGCGGCGAAGCTCTTGTCGCCGGCCTTGTAGAGGGTCTCGCTGACGCGGATGGCCTGAATGCGCATGCGGGGCTCGGAATCCTTCATCATCTCGCGGGTGAAGGCCGCATCGAGCGAGTTCAGACCCTCAAGGACCCAGAGCGCATGGAAGCGGGCGACGGTGTTTTCCTTCGCGTTGACGATCTTCTTGAGCGCGGGAACGACCGACTTGTCCTGCTTGAGGACGAGCAGCTGCTGCGCGGTGTCGCGCCACCAGCCGTTCGGGTGGCTGAGGTGGGTGACGAGCTGGGCGGCCGACTCGTTGTTCATCTTCGGCATCGTCTTGTCGCGGGGCAGGTCATCGTAGCTGAGGCGCCAGATGCGGCCCATGCTGTGGAAACGATCCAGGCCGTACTCATCGACGCGGGCGCGCAGGTAGGTGTTGATCGG
>CAIYFD010000106.1 GCA_903925425.1 uncultured Opitutia bacterium
CGCGCGGTCCACGCAAGCCACGCGCATGGCCCGCCAAACGGTGCGCAGCCGCCCGGGCGGGGTTCCGGCATGCTGGAACAAATCGTGAATTCAACCCGTCCCGACCTTCCAGCGCCTCTCCCCGCGGCGCGATCCCAAGCTGCCCCGGCCATGAATCTTGAAACCAAATATCTCGGCCTCCGCCTGCGCAATCCGATCATCCTCGGTTCCTCGCCGCTCTGCGACGACGTCGACGCGGCCAAACGCCTGGAAGACGAGGGCGTGGCTGCGCTCGTGATGCGCTCGCTGTTCGAGGAGCAATTCACACCGGATAGCGCGGAAAAGTTCGAGGCGGGTTTCCCCTCCCTGCAGGAGTACACTTTCCGACCCGACGAGTACCTGCGCCAGCTTGAGCAGCTGAAAAAAGCCGTAACCATTCCCGTGATTGCCTCGCTCAACGGTCGCAATCCCGGCGGGTGGAATGTCTTTGCCCAGCGGCTCGCCGCGGCCGGCGCCGACGCGATCGAGCTGAACTGCTACCATGTCGCGACCGAGCCCGAGGCGGCGGGCCATGATAGCGAGACCGACATGATGACGGTCCTGCGCGACGTCGTGCAATCGGTACGCATCCCGGTTTCGGTCAAGCTCTCCCCCTTTCACACGTCTCCGGCGGACACCGCCGTGGCCCTGGACCATGCGGGCTGCGCCGGTCTCGTGCTCTTCAACCGCTTTTACCAGCCGGACATCGATATCGAGACGCTGGCGGTGCATCCGCAACTGCGGTTGTCGGACTCAAGCGAACTGCTGCTCCGCTTGCGCTGGCTCGCCATCCTCTCGCCCCTGGTCCGCGGCTCCCTCGCGGCCACCGGCGGCATCCACACCGCCGAGGACATGATCAAGGCGCTGCTGGTCGGCGCCGATGCCGTCCAGCTCGTGTCGTTGGTGCTTCGCCAGGGTCCGGACGTGGTCCCCGGCCTGCTGGCCAGCCTGCAAAGCTGGATGACACGTCACGGGTTCCACAGCCTCGCGGACTTCCGCGGCAAGCTCGACCTCACCCACTGCCCGGACCCGGCGGCTTTCGAGCGCGCCAACTACGTGCGAACCCTCCGCAGCTGGAAGGCTTGAGGAAACGGTAGGGCGCCTCGACGAGGCGGCCGGATGATCGACCGGGCCCGGCCGGCCCGTTCGGCAGGCTCAGGGTCCCGAGCGCGATCGAGGGAGTCGTCGACCCAGCCCTACCGCGCCCTCGCGCCCTGCACCGAAGCCATCGCCAAAACGCCGGGGTCTCCGCTGAGCCGCACCCTTGGCCTCAACCCCCGCACGAGCATCCGCCACCGCAGCCACCGCCATGGTCATGCTCATGGCCGGCCGCCTGCGGTTCCATCGTCGCGATGCCCGTGCTGACCATGTCAGCCATCTCGCACAGCTGGTCGTAATAGGCCTCGGGATCGATCCCGAGCACAGCCGCACCAAAGGTCTCGGCGTCCTCGGGCGAGGCAAAGTCGCCATAGTTCACGAGGACGAGCTGGTAGAGGACCAGCGCGGGCACGGCGGCTGGCTCGGTCGCGAAGAAGGGATGCACGTGCATCACGTAGCCATCATTCGGATCGTCGGATTTGGCGACCGGATGGGCGAACTCACCGTCCTCCAGCGCCGCCCCCGAAAAGAGGATCTCCACCGGGTACCGGCAGCACTCCTTGTCCTGCAGGATTTTTTGCAGCTCGGCCCAGCCGACGTGCGGGCCGTACTTCGCATGGATTGCCGCACCGCGGTCGGCCAGGTGGCCGGCGAGGGATTTCTTGGCGTCGTCGAGGGTAAGGATCTGGGCCATAAGGTTGTTGGTTATTCGTTATCGGTTATTGGGTGTCGGCGGTCATCGGCACGCGTGCGTCAAACAAGCGTTCACGAATAACCGATAACCCGTTTCTCACTCATTCTCCTTGTTCAGCGCGCCGTTCAGAATCGGCACCGACATGCGGAGGAAGAAGGTGTAGGCGAGCAGGCCGAAGGCCCAGATGCCGAGGCACACCAGAGTCTCGTTCCACGTCGGGAGGTATTCCACGACCTCGCCCAACGGCGAGGGAATGAAACCCGGAATCACCAGGCCCATTCCCTTCTCGATCCAGATACCGACAATCGCGAGCACGCAGGCCACATCGAGCCAGGGCAGGCTGCGCTTGGTCAGCGGCATCGCGAGCAGCGTCATGGCAATGCAGTTGAAGGCGATCGCGGTCCAGATCCACGGGACGAGGGCACTGTGCCCGTGCAACCCGAAGAAGAGGTACTTGGCCGAGGCCACGTGCAGGCTGTCGGTGTAGAACTCCTTGAACACCTCGTTCGCGAGGAGGAACAAGTTGATCAGCATCGAGACCTGCACGATCGAGCGCAGGGTCATCAGGGCCTTGTCGCGCACGCGGTAGGTCGTCACCCGGCGCAGAATCTGCAGCGCGAGGATGATGATGGCCGGACCGGCGGTGAAGGCCGAGGCGATGAAGCGCGGGCCGACGATCGCCGAGTTCCAGAACGGACGGCCACCGAGACCGACATAGAGAAAAGCCGTGACCGTATGGATCGAGACCGCCCAGCCGATGCCGATGAAGACAAACGGAATGTAGAACCATTTCGCCGGCTTCACATTCCGGTAGCGGCAATAGAGCAGGTAGCCGCAGATGTAGACGTTGAGCGCGAGGTAGCCGTTGAGCACGATCACGTCCCAGCTCAGCATTGAGCCGGGAAAATTAAACTTCCCGATGCCGGGAATGAGGTGCCAGAAACGCTCGGGGCGGCCGAGATCGACGGTGACGAAGGCCAGGCACATCAGGATCGCGGCCACCGCGAGGAGCTCGCCGAAGATCACGAGGTCGTGGAGATCCTCATTGTGGTAGACATACACTGGGATCACCAGCATCACGGCCGCGGCGGCGACCCCAACGAGGAACGTGAAGTTGGCGATGTAGACGCCCCAGGAGACCTGGTCGGTCATGCCGGTGGTCGCGAGGCCGTAGACATACTGGCGGGTGTAGGCGTTGAGCCCGGCGGCGCACACCGCGGTGAGCAGTCCGACCCAGAGGAAGTAGCGCCAGTCGCCCTCAAAGAGGCAGGCAAAGCACCGGGAGAGGAAACGGGTGTAATTGCGGGCGGCGGTGATCATACATCAAAGTAGTAAAAGAAGCGCGGGAGCGTGCCGACTTCCTCCTTGAGGACGAAGACGCGCTTCTCGCGGAGGATGTGCGCAACCTCACTGTTCGGATCGAGGATGTTGCCGAACTTGCGCGAACCGGTCGGGCAGACCTCGAGGCAGGCCGGGTAGCGTCCGACGCGGGTGCGCTGGATGCAGAAGTGGCACTTCTCCATCACGCCTTTGTGCCGCGGCTGGTTGCCCAGATAAGACATCTCCAAGTTGAGCTTGTCCTTCGGGATCGTCGGCTCGGAGAAGTTGAACCGGCGGGCGAAGTACGGGCAGGCGGCCTCGCAGTAGCGGCAGCCGATGCACCAGTTGTAGTCGATGACCGTGATGCCGTCGGGCTCGGTCCACGTGGCCTTCACCGGACAGACCTTGGTGCAAGGGGGATTCTTGCACTGGTGGCATTGCACCGGCATGTAGAAAAAACCCTTCTCGGGCACCGACTCAGGCGCGTAGTGGGCGTCGCCCTTCTCCATGTCGAAGGTGCCGTTGGGCATCTTGATCACCTGGATGTACTGGATCTCGGGATCACGTGACTGATTGTTCTCAGCGACGCAGGCGTGCACGCATTTCCGGCAGCCGACGCAGCGCGTCAGGTTGAGCGCATAGACGTACTCGACGCCGTTCATCGGCTTGTAATCGCGGACATGGGGCCGCACGCCGTACTGGCGCTCCACCTCGCCCTCGATGCGGCGGAGGACCTTGTCCATGTCCTCGGGCTTGAGCTCCTTGTAGTGCTGCTGGAGGAACTGGTCGACCGAGATGGACTCGCCGAGCTTGCGCAGCGGCGCGAGCCCGGCGGCCATCGCCGCCACTCCGGCGGCGGCCGCGGTCGAGCCGCGCAGGAAACTCCGGCGCGAGATGCTGTCGCGGGATTCGGGAGGAGGATTGGCGATCATGGCAGGGCGGGATTATCCGCGAGGACGGAGGGCGGAAGGCAGAGGACGGATTGTGGGTGCAAAAATTCTATTGGTTCGCGGCTTTCGGCGGCCCGCCTTCCGCCTTCGGTCCTCCGCCCTCGGCGGCCGTAGCGGCCGACCGAAGCCCGTGCGTGAGCACGGGCTTCGGTCCGGGCAGCGGGATGATCTGCGGGATGGCCGGACCGTGCGGGTCGTGGCAGGCGTTGCAGTCTTGGCGGACAGCCGCGCCCTGCTTGGTGTCCCAATAGCCGTTGGTGCGGCCGTGCATGCCGACTTCCCAGTCGCGATAGGTGGGGCCGTGGCAGGAGGCGCAGAGGAGCGGGGCCTGGTCGAAAGTGAGCCTCGTCCCGTCGCGCGTCACCAGCTCGTTGAGCTTGGTCGGGCTGTGGCAGTTGAAGCAGTTCGTGTTCCGGTTGTTCCGGCCGTGCCCCATTGTCAGGAGATCCTCGTGCGCCTTGGGCATCTTTACCGCCCCGTCCTTTTCGTACTCGACCTCCAGCTTCTTGCCGACGTGGCAGGCCTCGCAGTTGGCCATCATGAGGCGGAGGTCACCGTGCTCCTTCGGGAAAACGACCGAGCCGTCGGGCCCCATCTTCACGGTCGGCGGCTTTTTTTCATCGTGGCAGGCGTAGCAATCCAACCCCGAGGTATCACCGCCGCTCGCCTTCAGTTGCTTGGCCGAGATCCGCAGGGTGGCCACCTTGGGCGCCGGCGTGACGATCTTGTTGAGCTCGGGGTCTTGCCGGATCGGGGCCTTGTCCGGCGAGAGGGCGAAGCTCGCGGCGAGGGCCAAGAAGAGCACGACAAGACCAGCCACGACGAGGTTGGTTTTGGCGGAGGGCGTGCTCATGGATGACGCCGCCCACCTTAGCGATCACACCCGGGAGCCGCCCTCCGCGGCTTGCCCAAACCTGCGCAGATCTTGCGTTACAGAGCTGCGGCCGCAGCGAATGGGGAAAGCCGGAAGGCGGGATGCAGCCGTCCGCCAACACAAGATCTGCGCAGTGGTAGGCAAGCCACGCATTGCCGGCATCTCCGGATTCCGGCAAACTGCAGCTCTCGCCAGCAACCAACCCACTGCACCCATGAAAAAGTTCGCCCTCCTGACCGCCGCGCTCCTCGCCTCCTCCGCCGTCCTCTCCGCCGCCGATGTCGCCGCGAATTGGGACGCCAATTGTGCGTCCTGCCACGGCAAGGACGGCAAGGGTGCGACCAAGGCCGGCCGCACCGCCGGCGTGAAAGACTTCACCGACGCCGCCTACCAGAAGGACTTCACCGATCAGAAAGCCGTCGACCAGATCAAGAACGGGATGAAGGACAAGGACGGCAAAGAGAAGATGAAGGCCTTCGCGGAGAAGATGAACGACGACGAGGTCAAGGCCGTCGTCGCCTACATCCGCACCCTCGCCGCCCCGGCAAAATAAGCAGCGCCGCCTGTTCCCGCGGACCCCTCCCGCGGAGGCTTCGCCTAGATTTCACCTACTCGGTGAAATGTAGGCGAAGCCTCCGCGTTCTTGTCTTGGGGCCGCATCTCTCAGCTCCCGACCCGCAACATCGGGCTGGCGCCCCGCGCCTCGCGCGCCACGTTGGGCGCATGTCCCTGTCTGCAACCTCCCCGGCCGCCGGCTCCACGCCTGTGGCAACGAGCGCCTTGCCGCGCCGTAGCCCATCGGGTGAAAGCGGGCGGCCTGAACTGCTGGCACCCGCCGGGGATTGGGACTGTGTCCGGGCCGCGGTCGAGAACGGCGCCGACGCGGTCTATTTCGGCCTCGAACGCTTCAACGCCCGGATGCGGGCGAAGAACTTCACCGTCGCCGATCTGCCGGCGCTGATGACGTTCCTGCACCGCCGCGGCGTCCGGGCCTACGTCACGTTCAACACCCTCGTCTTCACCCACGAGCTCACCGACGCCGAGTCGTACCTGAAAGCGATCATCGCCGCGGGGGTCGACGCCGCGATCGTGCAGGACGTCGGCGCCTGCCGGATAATCCGGGCCCTCTCGCCGGACTTTCCGATCCACGCCTCGACGCAGATGACCGTGACCAGCGCGGCCGGGGTGGACTTCGCCCGCGAGCTTGGGGCGAACTTGGTCGTCCTCGCGCGCGAAAATTCCATCGCCGACATCAACCGGATCCAAGCGGCCCAGGCCGGGTCCTCCGCCCCGCTCCCGCTGGAGGTCTTTGTCCACGGCGCACTCTGCGTGGCCTTTTCCGGCCAGTGCCTCACCAGCGAAGCCCTCGGCGGGCGTTCCGCGAACCGCGGCGAATGCGCGCAGGCCTGCCGCCTGCCCTACGACCTGGTGTCCGACGGCAAACAGGTCGATCTCGGCGACCGCCGCTATCTTCTCAGCCCGCAGGATCTTTCCGGCCTCGACGTCCTGCCCGAACTGGTCCGCGCGGGCGTCACCTCCCTCAAGATCGAGGGCCGCCTGAAATCGCCCGAGTACGTGGCGAGCATCACCCGGGTTTACCGCCAGGCGCTCGACCGCGTAATGGGAGAGCAGGCGCTCGATGCCGGGCGCGCCAAGTACGAACTGGAGATGAGTTTTTCCCGCGGTCTTTTCACCGGCTGGTTCCAAGGCATCGACAACCGCGCCCTCGTCCATGCCCGCTTCGGGACCAAGCGCGGCGTTTTTCTCGGCACCGTGGAAAAGGTTGATGCCGAATCGGTCGACCTCCGCCTGCAGTCGGCGCTCCGGCCCGGCGACGGCATTGTCTTTGACCGCGGTCGGCCCGAGGAAGGCGAGGAGGGTGGACGCGTTTACCAGGTGACCGAGGATCGCAACGGGCGGAGCACGCTCCGTTTCGGTGATGGCGACATCAATTGGGGCCGCGTCCAGGCGGGCCAGCTGCTCTGGAAAACCAGCGATCCCGCGCTGGAACGCGAGGTGCGCTCCACTTTCGCCGAGGGCCGGGCGGGATTCACGCGTCCCGTCCGCCTCGAGGTCCACGGTGCCGCCGGTTTCCCGCTCACGCTGCTCGCGCAGGATGAGGCCGGCCACACCGCCCGGGCCGAATCCGCCCTACCCCTCTCCCCCGCCACCTCCCAGCCGCTCCATGCCGAAACGCTCCGCGCCCAACTCGGCCGGCTCGGCGGCACGCCGTTCCACCTCGGCACATTCGAGAACAAGCTCGAGGGGGACGTCATGCTGCCCTTCAGCGAGCTCAACCGCGTCCGTCGCGCGTGCATCACGCAACTCGAGCAGATCCGCCAGCAACCGCCGCGCTGGACCCTCCGCGAAAAGCTGGAGCGCCCGGTGTTTTCCGCCCGGCCGGTCGCCGCGGAGCCCGAGCTTATCGCGGTGATCCGCCAGGCCAACCAACTGGAGCCCGCGTGGGCCGCCGGAGCCCGCACGATCTACTGCGAGTTCGAGAACCCGAAGTACTACCGGGAGACCGTCGCTCGCTTCCGCGAGCTCCAGTCTTCCGGGATCTCCAATCTCAAAGCTGAGATCTCAAATTCCCCGCCTGCAGCGGGGATCTGGGTCGCGCCCCCCCGGATCTTCCTGCCGGGCGAGGAGTGGATCCTCACCCAGGTGCGGTCCTGCGACGCCGACGGTTACCTCGTGCGCAACCCGGACCACTTGAAATTCTTCGCCGGCGACCGGCGCCGCGGCGA
>CAIYFD010000107.1 GCA_903925425.1 uncultured Opitutia bacterium
ATCGCCCGCCGGCTCCGTCGCCAGTTCCTGCCTCACCTGCGCCTCCTGTTCCCGCGCTTCGCGGCGGACTTCGTGCCGGACAATCCCCGCGGCCGCGTGGTGCGTGCTGAGGTAGAGCCACCCGACGATCTCTCGGCGCTGGCAAAGGGCGCGCGCCTTGCGGGCGAGGTCGGTGAAAACCAGCTGCACCACGTCCTCCGCCCGGTGCGCATGGCGCGCCTGACGGAGCGCGGCGGCATAGACGAAGTTGACGTGACGTCGGACGAGCTCGGCGAAGGCCTCCTCCGAGCTTTCTTCCGCATAGCGGCGCAGCAGTTCGACGTCATCAGTCATCGGGTTTGCCTATACCAGCCGCCAAATCCCAAAAGGGACAAGCCCGCCGGGCTTTCTTTCACGGAAATGATCCGCCGGCAGGGAAATCTCGCATGCATTGGCGTCACCCATCGCCATGCCACCCTACCCCACTCCATTCCGCCCGGTCCTTGCCGTCCTCCTCGGCTTCCTGGCCCTCAGCCTGACCGGCTGCGTTTCCAACCGCAACGCTATCGCCAGCGCGTCGATCCCGCCGGCGAAAGTGCTCGGCTGGCGCACCGAGACGAAGCCCGTCGAACTCACCCTGCAATCCGTGATTGTCTACCAGGGGCCCGGGGCATGGAAGGCCAACGCGGGTTGGGACGAATATGTGGTCACGCTCCGCAACCAGGGCTCCGAGCCCGCCACCCTCGACAGCGCCAACCTCCTGGATTTTCAGTCACAGTATGTGGTCCCGGGGGAGAATCACGTGGCCCTCGAAAAAGAGAGCGAGATGCGGATCGCAAAGATTAACGCCGCTCTGGGCAATATCGTGGAGCTGGGAGCCGGTTTCTCCCCCAGCACGATCGAAGGACCTCTAGCGATAATCGGTGGAGTCTATAGTGTGGGGGCGATTCTTTTTAGTGGCGGCATGGCCGCCCCGATTGTGATACCAATCAATCTCGGCGCGACCGCTTACCGCAATGCCAGCAACTCTCATGAGATCGAGAAGGAGTTGGGCCGCCGTCGGATCGCGTTTCCCCTGACGCTCGCTCCCGGTCAGGAAGTCACGGGGAGCATCTTCTTTCCGGTCACACCCGGCCCGGCGCGGCTCGAGGTCAAATTCCATGGCAGCGAGCAGATCAGCGCCCTGGACCTGCATCTGCCGCAGCTCGCCCAGCTGCATTTCACGCCGGCCCCCGGCACGGTCGCCACGATTCCGCTGCACCCCGTCCCGCGCAGCGGCAAGTACTGGCTCAAACTGACCATCGACACCAGTTTCCTGAACGGAAGCATCGAAGTCGTCGGGCAGAGAAGATTCGCCTCCCCGGCGGAAATCACGGTGGAGGTCGATGCCGAGGGACATTTGATCGATGACCTGAAGCTCGTCGCTTCCACGGAGCCCCTGCGCTACGGTGGCACCCGCCGTTCCTTCACCAAAACCTATGCCGCGGGACTGGTTCCGCCGTCCCGGCTGGTTTTCCACACGACGTTTGTGGAGGAAACAGCGTTCGGTTCCGCTGGCCGCGATGCCGCACTCCACGACTAGGGCCAACGGATTCAGGGTGTCAGCACCGCGTCGTCAGCGGTGCCGAATCGCCGGTCGGGCCCGGCGGAACGGATCTCCATCCGGGTGCCGCTGAGCTGGTGAAAACGGAACGGAGTGCCCCAGCGGTCCGTGAGCTCGCCGGTTGCGTTGATCGCCGGGTGGTCCTTCGGCACCAAGGCCAGACTCAGGGGGTTGGCGCCGGTCAGGGATCGCGTGATCTCGGTATTCTCGCCCACCGGGTTACCATCGCGCGGGAAATTCGTGCACCAGGCAGCGAAGAGTTCCTGCAGGAGGCGCAGATCGGACTGGATCGTGCCGGATGGCTGGTTGAGCTCGTCGAGGAGGTGGCTGCGATCGGGATCGCTAGCGAGCGGGGCGGATGAGAGGGATGCCGGCGGCAACGGAGTCGCGGGAGGAGGTGGCAACACCGCGAGGGGTTTTATGGCCCGGGCGTCGATGACATCCACCGCTGACGGAGCGGGTGCGCGCAGGATCCACCAGACCGCGACGAGCGCCACGGCCAGCAAGAGCACGAGGTTGGAAGAGCGGCGCATGAGCGGCGGACGCAATCTGGTGGATTGATCGGAAGATTGGAAGGTAGGGCTGACTCGGTGAGTCAGCCGGGATCGGGAGATTAATCGCGGCGGAGGTGACACCTCCGCCCTACCTCGGACCGGATCGCTACCCGAGGAAACCCAGATTCGGTTTCGCGAAACGGCCGATGTTGGGCAGCACGACGGGAAGGTTGGTCGCGCTCACGCCGAACCACGTGGCCATCGTCGCGCTGTACTCGTCCACACTTGTGCTCGGAATCCAGCGGCCGCGGCCGGTGTCGTCGGGCCCGTTGATCGTCCAGTCCGGCATGCGCCCGTAGATCTGGCCGCCGCGTAGCGCGCCGCCCATGATCAGGTGGTGACTGCCCCAGCCGTGGTCCGAGCCGTCGCCGTTGGTGTTGAAGGTGCGGCCGAAGTCCGACGCCGTGAAGGTCGTCACCATCTGCCCGACGCCCAGCTCGACGGTCGCGTTGTAGAAGGCGGCGAGGCTCTTGCTGACGTCACTGAGCAGATTGGCATGGGCGCCGGTGCCGGTGTTGCCGGCCACCACCTGGTCATCATGCAAATCCCAGCCGCCCACCCGGGCGAAGAAGACCTGCCGGCGGAGTCCGAGCTGCGGCGCGGCGGCGATGAGGCGGGCAATGGTGCGGAGCTGGCTACCGAGACTGGTCGTGGGAAAAACTGTGCTGAAGGTGGGATTGCCACTCAGGAAACCCGAGACGAGGGCGCTGTCGGAGATCGCGCTGGTGGTCTGCGTAGCGAAGGCGGTCTCCATCAGGCCGGGCTGCTGCGCGGCAAGCAGGTCGCTCTGAGCCTTGGTCCGCACGCCGGCGAGCGTGGTCGTGCCCGTGGCCGTGCCACTCATGGCCACGGCGCCGGTCGGATTCACGGAGTACTGGGCGACCGTGTTGCCAACCTGGAACGAGTTCTGGCCATTCAGGCTGATCGACATCGAGATCGCGTTGTTCTGATTGAACGCGTCCACGAGGTCCGCGAGCCGCCCGCCCCAGCCCGTGGTGAAGGCGCGGTCCGACAAGCTGCTTTGCCATTCCACCTGCTGGTCGTTGTGGGAAAAAAGCTGGTTGGGCAGCGGGACCGAGCGCGCGTTGTACTGGGCTTTGGTGGTCGGCGCGCAGAGGGTGCCGACATTCGCCATGACCGTGGAGCGCCCCTGATTGAAGAGCGCCTGCAGCTCCGGCATCGCGGGGTGCAGCCCGTACGTGTGGCCGTCGTTGGCCGTGACATTAACGCCAAGCAGACCCGTGCGCGGCAGGGCGAGCGCGCCGCGGCCGGCGGCGTAGGCGTTGTAGCCCGCGGTGTCGGACGGGACGATGAGGTTGTTGGCGTCGTTACCGCCGGCAAGGAAGAGGCAGACGATCGCCTTGTAGTCGCCGGCCGGGGGGTTGGCGACGGCCCCGAGCACGCGGAGCTGGGCCAGCGCGGAGAGCAAACCGGTGGCGCCCACGGCGGCGCAGCATTGGCCGACGAAACGGCGCCGGGTGGGATCATGGGGTCCGGACGGGGTTTTCATGGTTTTGATGCCGCCGGTTATTTCTGCACCGCGCCGCCCGCGGTGGTCATGATGAGATAGACCGCGGCGCGGACGCG
>CAIYFD010000108.1 GCA_903925425.1 uncultured Opitutia bacterium
CCCGTCAACTCTGCCCCCGAATGCCTGGCCTGCGGCGTCTGCTGCCACTCGCCGTCGCACGAGTATGTGTGGGTGAACGGCGCCGACTGGACCCTGCTCGGAGCTGACGCCGAGCGGCTGGCGCACTTCATCGGCAACCGGGCCTTCATGAAGATGACGGACGGACATTGCGCCGCGCTGGAAATCCGGCGCGAGGCCGGCAAGAACCCGGTCTTCTTCTGCACGATCTACGAGAAGCGCCCGATAATCTGCCACGCCCTCGGCCGCGGCAGCCCGGAGTGCGAGGCGGTGCTGGAGGAGAAAGCGAACGCCGGACGCCCGATCTGACTCCGAACTGTTGGGCATACCGAGACCCAGGGAACACAGAGTCCGGAATTACTTTTGGTTCGAACCTCCGCGCTCTTTGCCTTGGCGCGCGCATCGCGCCTTCTCTGTGTGACAAATAATCCGAGCCAACACCGTCACGCCAGCACTTGGCGGAGCGTTTCCAAATCGAGCACCTTCGCGAGCGACTCTTCCTGGACGATGGCACCGGCGAGCGTGGCCTTTTCCTTCTGCAGGCCGCGGATCTTTTCCTCGACGGTCCCCTCCGCGATCAGACGGTAGGCGTTCACGGGCGAGACCTGCCCGATGCGGTGGGTACGGTCGATCGCCTGCGCCTCAACCGCGGGGTTCCACCACGGATCGTAGAGGATGACGTAGGACGCCGCCGTGAGATTCAGGCCGAAGCCGGCCGCCTTGAGCGAAAGCAGGAAGACGGTCTTGCTGCGGTCGGACTGGAACTGTGCGACGAGCTCGTCGCGGTTCTCCGTCTGGCCGGTCAGCATCAGGTGACCAATCTTCGCCTCGTCGAGGCGGGTGCGGATGATTTCCAGCATCTCGACGAACTGGCTGAAGACGAGCACCTGGTGACCCTCGTCCTGCAGCTCGGTCAGGCGCTCCAGCAGTTCCTCCAGCTTTGCCGACGGCTCATTGCGATGCACCGGATCGACCAGCGCGGGATGGCAGCAGATCTGCCGCAGCTTCATCAGGCTCGCGAGGATGTGGAAACGCGCCTGGCCGAGTTCCTTCGGAGTACCGACCTTCAGCAGCGCCGCGCGGGCGCGTTTCAGCTCGGCCTGGTAAAGCTGGGCCTGCACGCCCTCGAGCTCGACCACCACGTCTTCCTCCGTGCGCGGCGGCAGGTCGGAGGCAACCTGGCCCTTGGTCCGGCGCAGGAGGAAATGCCGCACGCGGTCGCGCAGCCGTGCCAGCGAAAGCGGGTTGTCATCCGTATACTGCCGCTTGAACGACGCTTGCGACCCGAGCAACCCTGGCAGGGCGAACGCAAACAAACTCCAGAGGTCGAGCAGGCGGTTCTCGATCGGCGTGCCGGTCAGGACCAGCCGGTTCTCGCCGGGCAGATCCCGCGCGATCTGCGCGACCTTGGACGACGGCGTCTTGATGAACTGGCCCTCGTCGAGGACCACCGCGTGCCATTTCTGGCCCTGAAAAAATTCGGGACGCAGCCGGAGCTGCACATAGTTCGCGACCACAATCAGGGGCTTGGGACCGGTCAGGACCTTGCCACGCGTCGTGGCCGCGCCGGTGAAACGCACCACCTTCAGCGCCGGGGCGAACTTCGCCGTCTCGGCCTCCCAGTTGCCCACGACGGATTTCGGGCAGACCACCAGCACGCGCAGCGGCTCGTCCTTCGGTTGCCGCTCGGCCAGCCAGAGCAGCCAGGCCAGCGCCTGCAGCGTCTTGCCGAGACCCATGTCGTCCGCGAGCACGCCGCCGAGCCGGTTTTCCGCCAGAAAAGTCAGGAAGCGGAAGCCCTCGACCTGGTAGGGCCGCAGCTCGGCGCGCAACCCGGCGGGCAGCGGGGTCAGCTTGGGCGCGGTGAGTTCCCGCGCCCGGACCCGCAGGGCCTCGGCCTGCTTTTCGGGCAGCGCGTCGGTCATCGTCTGCTGCGACAACTGCAGCGCGTGGAAGCGGTGCTTCTCCCCGTTGGCCGCGGCCTCGGCGATCCCATCCGGGTCGAAACCGGCCGACTCGAGCGCGGCCAACGGCGCGCCCTCGATCTCAACTTCGAGGCGGCGCCAGCCCTTGCCCTCGAGGCGCACGAGCTTCCCGCGGGCCTTCAGCAGCAGCGAAATCTCGGCCGCGGTCAGTGAGGTGTCCTCCGGCTTGAGCGCCAGCGCGAGATCGAACCAGTCGCGGTGCGCCGTGGTCTCGAGCAGTTCGAATTCGATGCGGGCGCGGACGGGGTCCGCCAGCAGCGAGGCCAGCTCGCCTTCCGCGACCACCTCGACCTCCGGCGGCAGCGCCGCGCGCCACGCGAGGAACTCCTCGGGGAAACTCCGGGTCACGCGGCGGACCCAGCGGGCCTGATAGGAATCGAAGGTCACGCCGAGCCCGGCGAGCCCGCCGGCCACCCGGTCGGCCACGGTGCAGTCCACCAGATGGAGCAGGTTCGCGGCCTTGCCGGACTTGCGGCCTTCGCCGGCCGGCTCGTCTTCCTCTTTCCAGCCCTGGGCCACCCACTCGCGGAACACGGGCGGCTTTTCCGCCACCGCGGTCAGGCGCAGCGCGAGGAGTTCGCGCTCGGTAAAGTCGGTCAGCAGCGTGCACTCGATGCGGGTCCGCAGCGCCACATTCAGGAAACGCCGCTCGATCTCGGCCGGCATCCGCGTCCCGAATTTCTTCAGGGTCAGCAGCACCGCCGGTTCCTCGATGACCTCACGGGGCACCAAGGTCGCGCTCGCCTGCCCTTCAACCAGCCCCGGGGGCCCGGAGTAGATCAAGCCGGCATGGAGATAGAGGTCGGGGCGGCCCGGCAGATGCAGGACGGCTTCGGGCAACGGGTCGCCGTCCGGCCGCACGAGTTCGAGCCGGTAGTCGCCCTGCCCTTGCTCGGGGCGCGTCATCCGCCACGACACCGGCGCCTCGGACATCACGAACGGCCGTCCCTCACGGTCGACCACGAGCGCGCGGGCGAGCCGGTTGGAGACGAGGGCGTGCAGCAACTCGAGGTGTTCCCGGTTCGTGCCGCCAAAACCCACGATGCGGAAACTCCCGATCCGCTCGCGGCAGAGCGCGAGGAAGGCGTAGAGCTCGGGCGAGACGTCGAGCGACGACATCAGCGTGGCATCCTCGCGCAGATAACGGTCGAGGAAGTTTTTCCCCACGGACTTCCAAGGGGCGGCGGGCGTGGCGCGGGTTTCCAACCCCCACCCGCGACCGTCCACCATCACGCGCAGCTCAAGCAGCGGGGAGGCGGCCGGAGCTGACACGGGCGGAGCGCGGCGCTCCAGCGACTCGAAGCGGTCCTGCCACTTCTCGACCAGGGCGCGACGCTCTCCGGCCAGCCGGCTCGTCCGGGCCGCCGTGGTGTCCGTGAGCGGCCGCAGGAATTCGGGAACCGTTTCACCGCGCAGTTCCAGGTCGCAGGCGATGAACTGCCAGAACTCCCACGCGTCGGCCGGCGGGACTTCCCACCAGGTCTCGTGCGCCACGGCGGACGTCCAGCCGGCGGACACCGGCGGCGGCAGGCCCATCTGCTGCAGGTCGCCGACGAGGATCGTGCCGGACTGCTGGAAATTGTGAAACATCTGGGCGAGCCGCGCGAGGGTCAGCTCCTCCACGACGGTGAGCGTCCGCCTGAGTTTTTTCTCAAGGACCGGCTGCCATTGCGTGCGGAACGGGCTGACCACGGCCAGCGGCGGTTCCTCACGGCTCGCGGCGCGCTCGCCGGTCGCAGCCACCCCGCACATCTGCATCCACTTCAGGGCGGCGGCCACCACGTGCTTGCAGCCCCCGCCGGTCGGGCAGCTGCAGTTCGCCCCCCACCGGTGCCCGTCGCGGATGAGCTCCACCGCATACCGGTCGGTCCCGCGCACCGTCGCACTGATCGCCTGGTCGTCGGCCGCGCGGATGTGCAGCACCCGGCCGGTGCGGAAATACTCGCGACCGCGGCCATACGAGCCGGCGTCGAGGCCCTTCAGGTACTCGCGCAGCTCGCGCGCCGCTTCCGGCGAGTCGATTTCAGGCAGCTTGGACATGGGAATGAGATGAAGACGGTCGCGCGGCCGACGGTCGCCATCGGCCGCCCGTCCGCGCCAACGCACAAAGCGTCGGAAGTCTCAGAAGACCTGCTCGTCGAGGAGCCGGAACAACTCGGCCTCGGTGATGCGGCGCTGCTGCATGCTGTCGCGCTCGCGCAAGGTGAAGGTGTCGCCGGGCTGCTCGATGGTGTCGAAGTCGATCGTCACGCACCACGGCGTGCCGATCTCATCCTGCCGGCGGTAGCGTTTGCCGATGTTGCCGCTGTCGTCGTAGAAGACGGCGTAGCGGCGTTTGAGCTTCGTGTAGAGTTCCTTGGCGCGGCCGACGAGCTGCTCCTTGTTCTTGAGCAGCGGGAGCACCGCGACCTTCACCGGCGCGATGCGCGGCGAGAGCCGGAGCACGGTGCGCTTCTCGACGTTGCCCTTCTCGTCCGTGACGTCCTCCTCGGCATAACCCGCGCAGAGCACGGCGAGGAAGATGCGGTCCACGCCCACGGCGGGTTCGATCACGTGCGGCACGAACTTCTTCTTCGTGGCCTCGTCGAAGATCTCCTGCGGCTTGCCGCTGGCGGCGGCGTGCTGGCCGAGGTCGTAGCTGCCGCGGGCGGCGATGCCCCACAGCTCCTGCACGCCGAAGGGATAGCGGAACATGATGTCCACCGTGCCGCGCGAGTAGAACGCGAGCTTCTCCTTCGGGTGGGTGTGGCGGGAAAGATGGCTGTCGGGCAGGCCGATGGACTTGAGCCAGGCCTCGCACCAGACGATCCACTCCTCGTGGCACTTCGCCCAGTCGGCGTCCTCGTGGATGAAGTATTCCATCTCCATCTGCTCGAACTCGCGGGAGCGGAAGATGAAGTTGCGCGGCGTGATCTCGTTGCGGAACGACTTTCCAATCTGCGCGATGCCGAAGGGCAGTTTCACGCGGCCGGTGTCCACGACGTTCTTGAAGTCGACGAACATGCCCTGCGCGGTCTCGGGCCGCAGGTAGGCGACGGACGAACCGTCGGTCATCGCGCCAACGTTCGTCTGGAACATCATATTGAACGAGCGGGGCTCGGTCAGGCTGCCGGGCTCGCCGGTGGCGGGCGACGGGATCAAAGCAATCTCCTCGGGTTTGGCCTCGGTCATGTCGCGCGGCTGCACCGGCGCGAGCTGGCCCTGGATCGCTTTCTTTCGCTTCAGGGCCTCGGCGGCGGCTTGCAGGTCACCGGCGGTGTTGTCGCCCTCCAGGGCGCTGACGTAGCCGACCGTGTTGCCATCGATGACGACCGGGGCGAAAAAGAGCTGGTCCGCGCGGTAACGCTGCTTCGAGACCTTGCAGTCCACGAGCGGGTCGGTGAAGCCGGCCACGTGGCCCGACGCCTCCCAGACCTTCGGGTGCATGATGATCGAGGTCTCGATGCCGACGATGTCCTCGCGGCGGCGGACCATGTCGTCCCACCAGCAGTCGCGGATGTTCTTCTTCAGCTCCGCGCCGAGGGGACCGTAGTCGAAGAATCCGTTGAAACCGCCGTAGATCTCGGACGACTGAAAGATGAACCCGCGGCGCTTGCACAGCGCAACGAGGGCATCCATGGAGACAGCAGGGGTGGCAGGTTCGGACATAGCCCGCCAGACATAGGCCTCACTCCCGGGTCGGTCAATGGCCGGGTTGGGAAATTGAAGTCTTTGTGGGACGGGCTTTTTCGAGCGGGATCGGAACACTCAACGCCCAACTCTTAACGCTGAACGCTCAAGCAGGGCAGTCTTCCGGTAGGGCGTGTCACTCCGTGACCGCCGTGATCATGGGTCCCATCGCGGCGGCGGCGGCGTCGCCCGCCCTCCCGGGATCGGATACGAATCTTAAGCCTCGGGCGTCAGCCCTCGGTCGCCACGAGGCCGCTGCGGCCGTCGATCGAAGCCATGGCCTGGTCGCGCACCGGGATCGCGTCCCGCTTGGCAAGGATCGCCCGCGCCTGCTCGTCGAGCCGGACAAATTCCACGCCGCGCTCTTGGCACCCGGCCAGCAGTTGCCGGAAAAGGCCGCGCCGGCCCATGCCCTCGAGCTCGGCGTGGGTGGTGAGCACATTCAGGCGGTCGGCCCGCAGCAGCGACAGGTAGTGCGGCACGATCCGGTCGTCGGGATACTCGGGCCGGCCCATCAACTCGTCGAAGGTCGGCAGGGTGCTCGGAATCTCCAGGGTGCGGAAAACCTTTTCCCCGATCCGCGGGAAGAACGGCGCCGCGCCCCGCGTATCGCTGGAATAAAGCAGACCGGCCTCGTCGTAGACCTCGCGACTGTGGGCGTTGCTCTGCCAGCCCGGGGCACCGGCGGTCGTGGCCTCGCGGCCGAAGATCCGCCGGTACTCCGCCTGCGCCGCGCCGAATTCCCCGCGCGTTTCCGCGAGGCTCCATTGCATCAGGTGGTCCTGCCAGCGGTAGTGATTGTAGCAGTGGATGCCGGTCTCGAAGCCCGCCGCGTGCACGGCCCGCATCGTGTCGGCATGCCGCCGACCGATGTGCGGCGCCGGGAGCAGCGTGCCGTTGAGCAGCGTCCGCACCCCGTAGATCTGCACCACGCTGGTCCGGCTGACCTTTTGGAAAAAGCCCGGGCGGAACACCCGCGAGATCGCGCGGCCGGTCTGGTCGGGCCCGAGCGAGAACAGAAAACAGGCCGGGGCACCCACCGCCTGCAGGTCCGCCACGAGGTTGGGCACGCCTTCCCGCGTGCCGCGGTCGGTGTCGACATCAACTTTGAGGGCAAGACGGAGGGGCATGAAACGGGTGCCACGAAGACACCGAGGCCCGGACCCGGCAAGCTTCAGGAAACCTCAAGCTGGTTGCACCCAGCGACACCGAGGACGCAGCGGGTCGGACAACTGGTTCGGAGACCAAACATCCGGTTTGTTCTCTGTGTCCTCCTTGTCTGTGTGTGCCAATCGGTATGACGCCCCGGCGTTGGTCCGGATATCCGAGAACGATATTGCTCCGAGATTCGGTCGCCCGAATCCTTTCCGCATGTCCGCGCCCGTCCAACGCCCCGCCCTCATCGTCGCCGACCGCTGGCGCGACTACCAACTGCTCGACTGCGGCGCCGGCATGAAGCAGGAGCGCTGGGGCCGGTACACGCTGGTGCGCCCCGACCCGCAGATCATCTGGCCACGCTCCGGTGCGACCCCGCCAAACGCCGGCGGCGGCGCCGCGACGTGGAAGGACTGGGACGGTTATTACCACCGCAGCGAGGTGGGCGGCGGCAAATGGGAGTTCCGGCAGGAACTCCCCGACTCCTGGAATATCGAGTACCAGCCGCTCAAGCTCACCTTCCGCATCCATCCCACCAGCTTCAAGCACACCGGCCTCTTCCCGGAGCAGGCGGTGAACTGGGATTGGTTCTCCGCCCGGATCAAGGCCGCGCGCCAGGCCGGCCGCGAGGTGTCCGTCCTCAATCTCTTCGGTTACACCGGCGCGGCCACGTGTGCCGCCGCCGCCGCGGGCGCGAACGTGTGCCATGTCGACGCCGCCGAGGGCATGGTGAAATGGTGCCGCGAAAACGCCGCGCTCTCCGGCCTCGCCGCCGCACCGATCCGCTACCTCACCGACGACTGCATGAAGTTCGTGCGCCGCGAGCAGAAGCGGGGCCGGGTCTACGATGCCATCATCATGGACCCGCCGACCTTCGGCCGCGGCAGCACCGGCGAGATGTGGAAGCTCGAGGACCATCTCTGGGAACTCCTGCAGGAATGCCGCGCCCTGCTCTCCGCGCAGCCGCTGTTTTTCCTCATCAACGCCTACACCGCCCGCCTCTCGCCCACCGTCGTGGCCAACCTGCTCGCGGGCCTGTTCGAGGGCCGCGGCGGCACGATCACCGCCGGCGAGGTCGGCCTGCCGGTGCAGCGCGACGGCAAGGTCCTCCCCTGCGGAATCTACGGCCGCTGGGAGGCGTGAGCCGCCCCGCCCGCCCGTGAAATCCTGCCTCAAGGTTTTCACCCTCCTTGCGGTCGCGGCCGCCCACGGCGCCGACCTCCCGCCGAACTTCGGGTTGCCGTTCACCGACATTCGCTTCGGGTCCCTCAGCGTCTATTCGGAGAACGACAAATACTTCGCCGGGACCGACCAGCACTACACCAACGGGATCAAGGTCTCCGCGTTGTCCGGAAACCTGGCGCGCCTGAGCCCCGAAGAAATGTACGCCCCCGTCCGCGCCGCCGTCCACCTCCTGGGGCCGCTGGTCCCCGACGGACAGGCCTACAAGCTCGGCGTCTCCCTCGGCCAAAATCTCTTTACGCCGGTGAACACGGCCACCTCTTCCAGCCAGACCCATGACCGGCCGTATGCCGCGTGGCTCTACTTCGGAACGACCTTCCAGATCTACCAGCCACCGCGCCTCTCCGCCTCCGGCAGCACCTCGATCGCCCGGCTCGACTCGGTGGAAGTAAA
This sequence comes from uncultured Opitutia bacterium, assembly GCA_903925425.1. GTDB lineage: Bacteria > Verrucomicrobiota > Verrucomicrobiia > Opitutales > Opitutaceae > CAIYFD01. The sequence continues at coordinate 8,463 of CAIYFD010000108.1, forward strand.
CCTCGGCATGGTCGGGCCCTCCGCGCTGGGCCGCCAAGCGCAGAACAACTACCACGATTTGATCCACGTGCCCCGCGCCAACGGCTGGGACCATCAGATCCCGAACGAGCCCGGGATCGTCGTCAGCGTGGAGCGCAAGTGGCGCTTCTCCACCACCCAGGCCCGCACCGGCTGGGGCGGCGACTTCATCCCCCACCTCGGCGGCGCCGTCGGCAACGTGTCCACCCACATCAGTGCCGGCGCCGAGGCCCGCGTCGGCTGGCGCCTGCCGTCCGACTTCGGCACCAGTCTCATCCGCCCCAGCGGCGATTCCAACAGCCGCCAGCGGGCCAACTGGAGCTGCTTTGTCTTCGGGGGCTGGGACACCCGCCTCGTCGGCCGCGACATCACGCTGGATGGGACCTTGTTCCACGACGGCCCGAGCATCGCGAAACGCAAGGTCGTGCACGACGTCGCCGGTGGGATCGCGATCGGCAGCCACCACTGGCAACTGGCCTACACCGAGGCCCGGCGCAGCCGGGAGTTTCGTGGACAGGACCATTCCTCCGTCTTTGGCTCGATCAGCCTGACGTTTTACCGCTGAATCCCGCCGTGCCCTCGATCTCCGACTCCTATTTCAACCGTGCGAATGAACTGCTCGCCTGCGCCCGGCAAACGAACGCGGGGGCCATTGCACGCCTCGCCCCGATCATCGGGGCCTCAGTCGCGCAGGGCGGCGTGATCCACACGTTCGGCAGCGGGCACAGCGAGCTGATCTCGCGCGAGATCATCGGCCGCGCCGGTGGACTGGCCTGTGTCAGCGGCATCATCGATCCGACCAACGGCTTCATCGAGAACCTGCCCGCGTACGGCACCCGGCTCGTCGAGCGCTACGATCGCCAGCACGGACTCCACCCCGGCGAGGTCATCATCGTCATCTCCAATTCCGGAAAAAACGGCTCACCCATCGACGTCGCCCTCTACGCCAAACAGAAGGGCCTCACCGTCATCGCGGTGACCTGCCTGGGCATGTCGCGCGTCACGCCCTCGCAGCACCCGTCAGGCAAACGGCTCTTTGAGATCGCCGACGAGACCCTCGACAACGGCGGGGTCCCGGGCGACGCGATCGTCGAGCTCACCCCCGGTGTCATGGCCGGCCCGACCTCGACCCTGATCGGTTGCTCGGCCCTGAACTGGCTGATGCTCGAAACCATGGCGTGGCTGCGCGACCACGGCCACGCGCTCCCGGTCCTCCGCAGCCAGAACCTGCCGGGGGCGATCGAGCACAACCGCGCCCTCGGCCGCAAGTACCAGGGCCGCCTCAGTCGCCAGCTGGCTTGAGCGATAAATCCCCAAGCCTTTTTAACCACGGATTACACGGATTTCTCGAATTGTTCCGATCCACGAACAGGCGGAGGAATCCACCCCAGCTTCCGGTGCCTTTATCCGTGTCATCCGTGGAATCCTTGGTTCAAAATCTCCGAGTCGGATAAAGTTTTCCCATGAAATTCAAAATCGGAGTCGACGGCGGGGGAACGAAGACGGAGGGCGTGCTCGTGGACGCCGCCGGCAACGTGGCCGCGATCCATGTGGGCGCCGGCTCCAATCCCAGTCTGGTCGGCGCCGAGCGCGCCCGTTCCGTCGTCGCCGCGACCCTCGACTCGCTCCGCGCCCAGGCAGGTGGAATCGCGGTGGCTGACGGCTCCAAGCCGGTGATCGCGGCCACCCTGCTTTGCATGGCCGGCAGCCCGGCGCATTGGCAGGAGTTCGCCGGCTCGCTGACGAACTTCGGCCGCGTCACGACCGTCGACGATTCGGGGCCCGTGCTGGAGCTGGCGACCCACGGCCAGCCCGGCCTCGTGCTCCACGCCGGCACCGGGTCGTTCGTCGCCGCCCGCGGCCCCGCCGGCACGGTGCACTACGCCGGCGGCCTCGGCTGGCGCTTCGGGGATCCCGGCAGCGGCTACGACATCGGCCGCCGCGGCATCGCGCGCGGGCTGCTCGACCTGCAGGCGGGCATGAACACGACCAAGCTCGCGCAGGCCCTCTGCCAGCACATGGGCGCCGATGACGCCGCCACCCTCACGCGCCGTTTCTACCAGGATCCCGCTGCCGCCGAGCGCATCGCCCCCTTTGCCCCGATCGTGCTGCAGCTCGCCACCGCGGGAAACCCGGCGGCGACCCAGGTCGTGGTCCAGTCGGCCGTCGAGTTGCTCGATGTCGCCATCCAGCTCGGCGAACAGTTGTTCTCGGAAACCATGCTCGACCGCATCAACGCCGGCCTGAGCGGACCGATCCTCACCCACCCGATCGTCCGCGATGTGCTCGCGCAGCGGGCGCCGTTCCCGCTCGCGCCGGTCGAGGGCACGCCGATCGAGGGCGTGCGCCGCATGCTGGCGGAGATGGAGTAGGAAAAACCTCGGTCCCCCAGGACCTCTCAGCCCTCCCGGGCCCATGCTTCCGGAAACCTCAGCCGCCACCAGCGCCACCGTGCTCCCAGAAGCCGTCTGGCGCCAGCGCCAGCAGGCCCACGAGCGCCGGGTGCGCGCCTGGACCGACCCGCACCAGCTGCGGGCCGCGCGCGGGGAAAAACACCCGGTCCATGATTTCCTGTTTCATTATTATGCGTTCCGCCCGTCGTGGCTCCGGCGCTGGCACCCCGGGCCCGACATCGTGCTCACCGGCGCGGGCGCGCGTGAATTCCTGACCCGCCCCGGCTACCGGCTGCTCGGTGCCCAAGCCGGGGAGCCGCCGGCCGTGGCCGTCGACCCCGCGACGCTGTCACCCGGGCGAAGGGATTTTGTCGTTTGGCTGCGCACTCTGCTCCACGCGATGCAGACCCGCCCGCCCTACTTCGGCTGCTTCGGGCTGCATGAGTGGGCGATGGTCTACCGGCAGACCCCCGAGGAGGTGCGGCACAACCAGCACCCGCTGCGATTTCCTCCGGCGGAAATCGCCCGGATCGTCGAGGCGTCGTCCATCTGCTGCTCGCACCACGACGCCTTCCGGTTCTTCACCGCGCCGGCCCGGCCGCTGAACCGGTTGCAGCCCGCGCGCACGGATGCGGCCGCGCTCGAGCAGCGCGGCTGCCTGCACGCCAACATGGATCTCTACAAATGGGCCTTCAAGCTGGCGCCGTTCACTCCGGCCGAGCTCACCGCCGACTGCTTCGAGCTCGCCCGCGACATCCGGGAGGTGGACATGCGCGCCAGCCCGTACGACCTGAGCGGCCTCGGTTTTGCCCCCATCCCGATCGAGACACCCGCAGGCCGCGAAGAGTACGAACGTCACCAGCGGGACTTCACCGCCCGCGGTGAACCGCTGCGCGCCCGCCTGCTCGCCCTCTGCGGGCAGCTGCTGCCGCGATGAAAGGCCGGGGCGTGTGTCCCCACTCGTCCTGCCTCGAACCGGGCCCCTACCCTCGTGCGGCTTTGGCCCGCGCCTTTTCCAGAATTGCCAGCAAGGCCGCGAAGTCCTCGTCGCGCGTCCGGCTTTCAATGATGTGGTCGAAGGTCGGCGCCTCGCGCAGTTCCTTCTCGGCCGTGGCCATGCGACGCTCGATCTCCGCCTGGTCGTCATGCCCACGCCCCTCCATCCGGGCGAGCAGGCGCGCGTGGTCCAACACGATGAAGATCGTGGTCATCGCCCGCCCCAGGGCCGCATGGGTTGCCGCCGCCTGGCGAAAGCTTTTCACCCCCTGCACATCCACGCTCATCACCAGGTTCCGGCCCTCGGCCAGCGGCCCAAGGACACTCGCCGCAAGCGTGCCGTAACGGCGCTCACCGTGGACCCACGCCCACTCGAGAAACGCGCCGGCCGCGACCTTGGCGTCAAAATCCCCCGGCGTGAAAAAATGGTAGTGCACGCCGTTGACCTCACCCGGACGAGGCTGGCGGGTCGTGGTCGTAACCACGCGTGAAAAGCCGGGCCCCGCCTCGACCAGCCGGTCACACAGCGTGCTCTTGCCGGAGCCGGCGGGACCGGCGAGGACCAGCAGGACCGGGGCGGCGCCACCAGCGGCATGAGGCGTCAGGCGAGGGGTGTCAGACATGAAGATGTGTGGCTTGGATAAATCGATGTCGGGTCCTCATGCCTCAAGCCGGATGCCGGGCGCCTCACTCAATACGTGAACGCCACGGCGCCCAGCACAACTCCGTAGGCCAGGAGAATGCCGCCGAGCACCCGGGCACGCGCGCCCCGCCGGAACAGCCACTCCAGAAAGTCGCGCATCCGCCAAGGCTGGGCCCCGAGCCAGATGGCCGCCGGCAACGCAATCAGGTAGATCGGCGTGACCATGAACAGCCGCGGCGGATGGTCGTAGTCCATGTAGGCGGCGTCCAAAAGCGGCATCGCGCCCACCAGCACGCAGACCGCCAGACCGCGCACGGCGAGGAAATCCGGCACGAGAAACAACGACAGCACCGCCAGCACGGAGAAGCCAACCAGCAGGTAGATCTTGTAGTCCCCGAAATCCGCCGGCGACAGGTGCGCCACGCGGTAGAGAAATCCCAGCGTGCCGAGGCCGATGAAAAGGAAACTCGCCGAGGTTGAACGCGGAAACCCCCGGAAGATCGAAACCACCGCCGGCGAGCCGGCAAGGAGCGCCGCTCCCAGGAGGAGGAACAGCGCAGCGGTCAGGAGCGTGGCAACGGCCAAAGTCATCAGGAAAAGGGAGAGGAAGAACGCGGCCGGGAACGAGTGCGATTATTTTTCCACCCCGGCCAGCACCAGCTCCCCGTACAACGTGCTCACCGAGGCCCGCTCGATGCGCAGGGGCTGCAGCGTCCCCATCAACCGGGGCGCCGCATCGAAGATGCAAACCCGGTTGCCGCGCGTCCGCCCCGTCCAGCGGCGCCCGGTCTGGTCCGGGCCGTCGACCAGCACTTCCTGCACGGTGCCCACCAGGGCGGCCGCCCGGCGCGTCGAGTTGCGCTCAAGGATGACCAGCAGCTCCTGGTTGCGCCGCTCCTTCACTTCCTCAGGCACCTGGTCGGCCAGCTCCGCCGCGGGCGTGCCACTGCGCACCGAGTACTTGAAGACGTAGGCCATGTCGAAATCGCACGCCGCGAAGAGCTCCCGGGTCTGCGCAAAGTCCTCCTCGGTCTCTCCGGGAAACCCCACGATCACATCGGTCGAGAAATGCATGCCCGGGCACCCCGCCCGCAGCGCCGCAACGATCTCCGCGTAGCGGTCCCGCGAGTAGGGACGGTTCATCGCCCGGAGGATGCGGTCGCTTCCCGACTGCATGGGCAGGTGGACATACTCGCAGAGCTTCGGCAGCCGCCCGTAGCTCTCGATCAGGTCCTGCCGGAAGCCGCGCGGATGCGGCGAGGTGAACCGGATCCGCTCGAGCCCGTCGATGGCGCTGACGCGCTCCAACAACTGTACAAAAGGTGTCACGCCGGCCGTGTGCTGGTAATCCCGGCGGCCGTAGCTGGTCACGATCTGGCCGAGCAGAGTGACCTCACGCACACCCCGGCCGGCCAGCGACCGGCATTCCGCGACGATGTCGTCCATCGGCCGCGAGCGTTCGTCGCCGCGGGTCTTCGGCACGATGCAGAACGAACAATCCATGTCGCAGCCCTGCTGGATCGAGACGAAGGCGCTGACCTGCGGGGCCGCTTCCGGTGTCTCGTCCTGCGCCAGCACATGGTCGCGAATGGTGTTCTGCGAGCCGGTCTCCTCGCCGATGTCGACGATGGTTTCCCCGAGCGGGACACCCGTCGCCTGGGCCGCGCGCAGATTATCGAGGTAACCCGGCACCTGATGGAATTTCTGGGTGCCAACGATCAGGTCGACGTCGGGCAGCTGGTCGAGCAACGAGGCGCCGCGGTTCTGGGCCATGCAGCCGAGAATCCCGAGGATGAAATCCGGCCGCTTCTTTTTCCGCGCCTGCTCATTCACCGCCCGACCAATGGCCTTTTGTTCCGCCGAGTCGCGCACACTGCAGGTGTTCAGCAGGAGGACGTCGCACTCCTCCTCCGAATTCACGATCCGGTAGCCCCGGGCGCGCAACATCGCCGCGACCGCTTCGCTGTCGCGTTCGTTCATCTGGCAGCCGTAGGTCTTGATGTGGACTCGATTCACCGTAGAGGGCGGACCTAGGTAGACCCCGACCCCCAAGGGTCAACGCGGGATTCGGTTCGCGCCGCCCCGAGTGCCCTATTGGCACCGGATTTCCACTCCCATGTGACCCTACGGAAATTTCCTCCGCCGCCCCGTAGTCGGGTCAGGATCACGATCCAAGACCTGCGGCAAATCGATCCGGCGCTCCGGCGGGGAATCATTGACAAGTTTTAGCTTTTAATTATTCCCGTTGTTCATTCGGAAGTTATGCGAGCTAATAAACCAGTTATTGCTTGTTTAACGACACTTATTTACTAGTTTTAGTTTGTTATGTGCCATTAATAACTAGTTATAGACTGTTTTTATGAAAACTGAGCGCCTTACCACCAAAAGTTTGGATGAGAGATTGGCCTTCATTGCTGACCACGGGGACAAACTCCACCCCCCCGAAGGTGGTTGGCTGCGATCGGTCCGTGATGGCTTGGGGATCAGCCAGCGGGAGGCGGCCGCCGCGGCAGGCGTGACCCAGCAGGCCTTCGACCAGTTTGAGTCGGGTGAGCTCAAGGCGAGCATTACCTTGGAACGCCTGCAAAAGGCGGCCGCCGCCTTGGGGTGCGAGGTGGTCTATTTTCTGCGGCCCGCGGAAGCTTCCGGCTCAACCTTCACCTCGCTGACCGAACGCCGCACCAGGGTAAAGAAACCGGCGTCCAAGCCTGCCCAGCGGCCGCCGGAGCAGCGCCACTCCGAGGATTTGCCCCTCAATCTCCTGTGATTGGCTGATTTTGGCTGTCCGGGTGACACCGAATTAGGAACCCCGCTATTGCAGGGCATGGCGGGCGGGGTTTTTTAAACGCCCCCCTGCCAAGATGAAAACAGTCCGAGACTTCGCTGCCGCCAAGAGACAACGACGCAAAATCGTTGTGTCGACGGCCTATGATGCCTGGTCGGCACGGTTGCTGGTTGAGGCCGGGGTGGACTGCATTTTGGTCGGGGACAGCGCCATGATGGTGGTGCACGGCGAAAAAGACACCTTGGGGGCCACGGTGGAGCTGATGGCGCTCCACACCCAGGCGGTGCGCCGCGGCGCACCCGAGCTTTTTATTGTGGCCGACATGCCCTTCCTCTCGGTGCGCAAGGGCAAGGCCCACGCGGCGACCGCGGCCGGCACCTTGCTCCGGGCCGGGGCCCAGGCGGTGAAGGTCGAGGGCGTGCAGGGCCATCTCGACGTCATCGCACACCTCGTCGAGTCCGGCATCCCTGTGATGGGTCACCTCGGCCTTTTGCCCCAGTCAGTGAATGTCCTGGGTGGCTACCCGGTGCAGGGGCGCGACACCGCCGGGATGGCCCGCCTGCAGCAGGCCGGCGCTGAACTGCAGGCCGCGGGAGCCTTCGCCACCGTCCTGGAATGCGTGCCGCACACCCTCGCCCGGATCATCACGCGCGATCTGGACATCCCGACGATCGGCATCGGTGCCGGACGCGACTGCGACGGACAGGTGCTGGTTTTCCACGATTTCCTCGGCCTCAACCCCGGGTTTCATCCCCGCTTCGTCCGTCGCTTCGCCGACGGCGCCGCCTTGGTGCTTGCCGGAACCAAAAAATACACCGCCGCGGTCCGGTCCGGAAAATTCCCCGGCCCGAAGGAGAGTTTCTAACCATGCCACTTGTCCTCCGTACTGTTGCCGAATGCCGCGCCTGGCGCGCCACCCAGGGCCGCCGCCTGGGTTTTGTGCCCACCATGGGCGCACTCCACGCCGGGCACGCCACGCTGTTCCAGCGGGCCAAGGTCGCGAACGACCTCGTGCTCGCCTCCGTGTTCGTGAACCCGACACAGTTCGACGACCCGCGCGACTTCAACCTGTACCCGCGCACGCTCGCCGCGGACTCCGCCCTGCTGGATGCCGCGGGGGTGGATGCCGTGTTCGCTCCGTCCGTCGAAGAGATGTATCCCAATGGCACCCGCTATCTCGTTCATGAAGACGAACTCAGCGGCGGGCTGTGTGGCGCACACCGTCCGGGCCATTTCATCGGCATGCTGACCGTGGTGCTGAAGCTCCTGCAGATCGCCCAAGCCGACCGCGCCTACTTCGGCGAAAAGGATTACCAGCAACTCGAACTTGTGCGCGGCCTGGTAAAGACCTTCTTCGTGCGCACGGAGATCATCGCCGTGCCGACGGTGCGCGAAGCGGACGGACTCGCGATGAGTTCACGCAACGCCCGCCTCAGCCCGGCCGAGCGCGCGCTCGCCCCCCGCTTTCATGCCGCGCTCAAGTCCGCGCCGACCGCGGACGCCGCCCGGGCGCAACTCGAGGCCGCGGGCTTCCGGGTGGATTATGTCGAGGACCGCGACGACCGCCGCTTCGGCGCCGTGCACCTCGGCCAGACCCGCTTGATCGACAATGTCGCGCGGTAACGTCCTCTTCCTCCTCAGCGGTTCCATCGCCTGCTACAAGGCATGCACCGTGATCTCGCGCCTCGCGCAGGCGGGCATGACGGTCCAGACCGTCGCCACGCCCGCGGCGCTGCGCTTCGTCGGCCGGGCCACGCTGGAAGGCCTGAGCGGCCGGCCGGTTTTCACCGATCTCTGGGAAGAGGGTCGCGCGCTGGACCATATTGAACTGGCCCGGGCCGCCGACCTCGCGCTGCTCTGCCCCGCCACCGCCAACACCATCAACCGGTTGGCCGGCGGCCTGGCCGATGATCCGGTCGGAGCCCTGTTCCTCGCGTGGGAATTGAAGGACAAACCCTGGTGGCTCGCCCCGGCGATGAACGGTCGCATGTGGGATCATCCCGCCACCGCCGCCTCGCTCCAGAAACTCCGGTCGTGGGGCGTGCAGGTGCTCGACCCGATCGACGGCGCCCACGCCTGCGGCGAAGACGGACCGGGCCGGCTCGCCGATCCGGAATCCATCGCCGCCGCGGTGCTGGCGGCCCTCCCGCGCCAATGAAAATCCTCATCACCTCGGGCGCGACGCGCGAGCCCATCGACGCCGTGCGCTTTATTTCCAATCTCAGCACGGGCGCCACCGGCGCCACATTGGCCGACGCCCTCCAACGCCGCGGCCACACCGTGACACTCCTGCACGGGCTCACCGCCGCCCGCCCTGCCCGGTCGGTCCGCCTCGAGGAATTCTCCTCCGCCGCCGATCTCCGCTCGCGCCTGCGCCGGCATCTCGCCCCGGGCCGATTCGACGCCGTGATCATGGCGGCCGCTGTGGCAGACTACCGGCCACGCCGGGTCCATGCCGGCAAGATTTCCTCTACCGCAGCGAATCTCACCCTGAAGCTGGCCCGCAACGCCAAGCTCCTGCCGCGGTTGAAGCGGCTCTCGCCGAAGCCACTCTGCGTGGTTGGGTTCAAGCTCACGGCGGGCGCGAGCGCCGCCGCCCGGGTCCGCGCGGTGTCCGCCCAGTTCGCGGCCGGCGGAGTCGATCTGGTGGTGCACAACGATCTCTCGGAGATCCGGAGCGGCCGGCATCCTTTCCGCCTCCATGGCAAATCCGGCGAGCCGGGAATCCCGCTGCGCGGCGTGACCGGCCTCGCCGCGGCGCTGCATCGCGCACTCATCGCCACCTCGGCCGTGGCCAAGGGAAGCACCCGCTGATGCCCGCCCTGCGCACCCTCGTCATTGATACCGGCAACACCACCGTCTTTGGCGGCGTGTTCACGGGAAACCGGCTGACCCGCCGTTTTCGAATTCAGACCCAGGGGGCCGCCAGCGCCGGCTGCTGGAAACAGCTTGGGCGGATGGACCGCGCCGCGTTGTGCTCCGTGGTTCCGGCCGCGACCGCATCCGTCAGCCGCTCGGTCGCCCGGCACTGCGGAGTCCGTCCGCAGGTTTTGACTTCCGCGTCACCCCACGGCTTGGGCATCGCCTATCGCGAGCCAGGCCGGCTCGGCACCGACCGGCTGGCCTGCGCCCTCGGCGCGCGCACGCTTTTTCCCCGGCAGCACGTCATCGTGGTGGACTGCGGCACGGCCACGACCATCACCGCCCTGGACCGCCACGGCATGATCCTCGGCGGCGCGATCCTGCCCGGCATCGGGCTCTGGCCGGCCATGCTCGCCGCGCGCACCGCCCAGCTCCCGGCGGTTTCGATCCGACCCCCGCGCCGCGCCATCGGGCGGACGCCGGAAGAGGCGTTGCGCAGCGGCACGCACCACGGGCACATCGGCGCCATCCGCGAAGTCATTGCCCGCGTGCGCGCCGAGGCGTTTGGACGCGCCGCCGTCGTGGTGATTGGAACCGGGGGCCATGCCCGGCGGTTTGCGCACTCCGGACTTTTCGCGACCGTGCAGCCGGATCTCATCCTGACCGGCCTGAACACGTTCGCCGCCCAATCTTTCCCCGATGCTTAAAACCTTTCTCCGTTCCAAGATCCACCGGGCGACTGTCACGTCCGCCGACCGCGACTACGAGGGCTCGATCTCGATCTGCCGCGAGCTTTGCCGCGCGGCCGAGCTGCTCGAGTTCGAACAGGTGGACGTGTACGACATCACCAATGGCGCCCGCTTCACCACCTACGTGATCTACGGCGAACCCGGCCAGATCCAGGTCAACGGCGCCGCCGCCAACCTCGTGACGCCCGGCGACGCGGTGATTGTCGCCGCCTATGCCATGCTCGAGCCCGCGGAGATCGCGGTGCACCGCGCCATCGTCGTTCAGGTGGATGCGCAGAACCGGATCACGAACCAGCGCGTCGCGCCCGTGAGTAAACCTTGAGCCCCGCGTCCTTGCCCCGGCCGCCGAAAGCGATTCGTTGATGGGTTCCGCCGGCCAAACCACCCCACCATGATCGCCACCGACACGCCCCTCGAAGCGGAGGCCGAGCGCCTCTTGAAGCTCCTGATGAACGTCGCGTGCGACCCGCACGGCCGCACCTGGAACCTCGAGACCTGCCGGGAGATCGCCCCGCTTACCCTGGAGATCAACCGACTGAAGCGCGAAAAGAACGCGGTCATCCTCGCCCACTCCTACGTTGAGCCCGAGATCATCTACGGCGTGGCCGACTTCCGCGGCGACTCGTACTACCTCAGCCTGCAGGCGAAAAAGTCGCAGGCGGCGGTGATCGTCTTTGCCGGCGTCGTTTTCATGGCGGAGACCGCCAAGATCCTTTCGCCGGCCGCCACGGTGGTGGTGCCCGACCGCGGCTCCGGCTGCTCGCTGGCCGACTCGATCACCGGCGAGGATGTGCGCCAGCTCAAGGCCCTCTATCCCGGTTCGCCCGTGGTCTGCTACATCAACAGCACCGCCGAGGTGAAGGCGGAGTCGGACGTCTGCGTGACCTCGGGCAACGTCTACGATATTGTGGCCAATCTCCCCAGCCGCCGCATCCTCTTCGTGCCCGACCGCCTCATGGCGGAGAACGTCCGCGCGGAAATGAAGCGCCGCGGGGTGGACAAGGACATCATCTCCTCGGATGGCACCTGCCTGGTGCACGACGAATTCACCGCCGCCCAAATTGCCGAGGCCCGCGCCCAGTTTCCCGGCCTGAAGGTGGTCGCCCATCCCGAGTGCACCCCGGAGGTGGCCGCCCTGGCGGACTTCGTCGGGAGCACCGGCGCGATGATGAAGTACGTGAAGACCTCGAGCGCGCCGTACTACCTCATGCTCACCGAATGCGGCCTCGTCGGCCGGCTTGAGGTGGAGGCGCCGGAAAAGAACTTCATCGGCGGCTGCCGGCTCTGCCCGTACATGAAGCTCAATTCCCTCGAGAAGATCCGCGACGCCCTCCAGGCCCCGCGGCCGGACCAGATCGTGACCCTGGACGAAGGGCTCCGCCAAAAAGCGCAGCACTGCATCGACCGGATGTTCGAACTCGCCCCGCAGGACTGAAGGTGGAACGCAGGAAACGATCGGGAAATTAGAAGCTCGGATCCCGCTTTCCCGCTTTCCACATTGTTTCCCCACCCATGATCTCCCCCCGCACCGAACACCTGATCGCCCTCGCCCTTGAGGAGGACGCCGGCCTCGGCGATGTCACCAGCCGCGCGATCTTTCCGGCGCGCCACCGTTCGCGCGGTTACATCACGGCGGGACAGGAGCTCTCCGTCTGCGGCGTGGAGATTGCCGCCCGCGTTTTTTCCCGCGTCGACCCGGCGTTGAAGGTCACGTGCCGCGCCGTGGATGGAGATCGCCTGCAGCCCGGTGACCGCGTGCTGGACGTGACCGGCCCGACGGCCGCCCTGCTCACCGCGGAGCGCACCGCCCTGAATTTCCTGCAACGGCTTTCCGGCATCGCCACGCTTGCGCGGCGCTATGCGGACGCGATGGCGGGCACGGGGGTGCGGATCGTCGACACCCGCAAGACCACTCCCGGCTGGCGCGAACTGGAGAAATACGCGGTGCGCTGCGGCGGCTGCTTTAATCACCGGTCGTCACTCGGCGAGCACGTGCTGATCAAGGACAACCATATCGCCGCCGCCGGCTCACTCACCCGCGCCGTGCAGCAATGCCGCGCCGAGGCCCCGCATGGCGCCAAGATCGAGGTCGAGGCCGACACCCTGGCCCAGGTGAAGGAAGCGGTGCGCGCCGGCGCCGAGGTGATCCTGCTCGACAACATGACCCCGGAGAAGATTCGCGCCGCCGTGGCGGCCATCGGCGGCCACGCCCAAGTGGAGGTCTCGGGCGGCGTGCGGCTCGAAACCGTGCGCTCCTTCGCCCTGCTCGGCGTGGACGTGATCAGCATCGGTGCCCTCACCCACTCGGCGCCGGCGGCCGACCTGAGCCTGACCGTCCTGCCGGTGAAGAAGGCCCGATGAAAATCCTGCGCACGGACTGCCTCGTGATTGGAGCGGGCCTCGCCGGTTCGGCGTACGCGCTGCACGCGGCGCGCCAGGGGCTCGCCGTCGAGCTGCTATCCTTGGCCGACCCGATGGCGGCCAACAGCGACTGGGCGCAGGGCGGAATCATTTACGACACCGCGCCCGACCCGGCCGCGCTGGCCCACGACATCATGGAGGCGAGCGACCACAGCGCCAACCCGAAGGCCGTGGCGCAGCTGGTCCGCGAGGGCCCCACGGCCGTGAAGGAGTTCCTGATCGACGAGCTCAAGGTGGGCTTCGATCGCGACCGCAGCGGAAATTTGGATTTTGCCCGCGAGGGCGGCCACAGCGAACGCCGGATCATCCACGCGAAGGACACGACCGGTCACTCCATCCTCCAAGCCGTCGCCGGACGGGTCGACACCACCCAGGGCATCACCCGCCGCGCCGGCTGGGTGGCGATCGATCTGCTGACCCTTTCGCACAACTCCTCCGATCCGGCGGACAAGTACGAGCCCCTCACCTGCTTCGGGGCCTACGTGCTCGATACCGTCACCGGAGCCACCACCGCCATCGTGGCGAAGAAGACCATCCTCGCGACCGGTGGGCTCGGGCAGATCTTCCTGCACACCACCAACCAGCCGGGGAGCGTCGGCCACGGCGTGGCGATGGGCTACCGCGTCGGCGCCCGCCTGATTGACCTCGAGTACGTGCAGTTCCACCCGACGGTCTTCGCGAAGAAGAACGCTCCGCGCTTCCTCATCACCGAGGCGCTGCGGGGTGAGGGCGGCGTGCTGGTCAACGCCAAGGGCGAACGTTTCATGGATGCGGCCGACCCGCGCGGCTCCCTCGCCCCGCGCGATATCGTGGCCCGGTCGATCAAGCACGAGCTCGCCACGAGCGGGGAGCCCTGCGTGTTCCTGGACCTCTCGGCCATGAAGCCGGAGTTCCTTCGCGACCGTTTCCCGGGGATTTACGAGCGCTGCGCCGCCCACGGGGTGGACATCACGCGCGAGCAGATCCCCGTCGTGCCCGCCGCGCACTACGCCTGCGGCGGCGTGCACACGGACCTGCAGGGCCGGACCAACATCCGCCACCTGAATGCCATCGGTGAAACCGCGTGCACCGGCCTCCATGGGGCAAACCGGCTGGCGAGCACCTCACTGCTGGAGTGCCTCACCGGCGCCAAGTTCGCCGCCCAGGCCGACGCGACCGACGTGGCCGCGGGCGGGTTCCACCTGCCCGATCCGCGCCCGTGGGAAAGCCCGACCCGCGTGGCCGACCCGGTGCTGGTGCGGCAGGATATGCTCCAGATCCAACACACGATGTGGAATTACGCCGGCGTGGTGCGTTCCCCGAAGCGACTGACCCGGGCGCGGCGAATCCTGCTGGAGTTGCGCGAGGAGATCCAAAGTTTCTACCGCGGCTGCCAGCTCACCCGCGAATTGATCGAGCTCCGCAACGCGGTTCAGACCGCCCTGCTGGTGGTGCATGCCGCGTCGCTCAACCCGACGAGCCGGGGATGCCACTTTCTGGTCGATAACGAGTGATCGGGGGCCTTCGCCCGAGGGCAGAGGACAGATGGCAGAAGGCAGAAAAGGCAGAGTCTTCCGTAGCTCGATTCGCCATCCGCCATCCGTCATCCGTCCTCTGTCATCCGTCATCCGTCCTCTGTCATCCGCCGTCCGGCCGCATGCGGCCGCGATCCGATCAATTCGCCCACGCGCCCTGGAACACCTCGGCCGCGGCTTCCTCCTCCTGTTCGTCCGGCACCTCGTTCAGGGGGGCGAAACGTTCCGAGGAAAACCCGAGCTCCTGCTCGCCCTTGTGAAAGGGATCAGGGGGATTGGTCAGTTCCTCGAGCAACAACCCGACCGTGGCGGAATCCCCACCCTTCACGATTTTCTCCCGGCCGAGAAAAACCTCCCGGATGGTGTAAATGTTATCCTTCACCGGCAGCTCCTTGTAGATGGCCCGCACGATGTCCGGGAAGGAATCATTCACGCACACGACTTTCTGGCCTTTGATCATGGTTCGAATCTGGAACTCAGGGGCGCAGGAAAGGAAGCGAGAAAGCGCCGGGCGCAACCGAAGGGATACCGTGTTTGTCTGATTTCCTGGGTTACCTGCCCATCGCTCCTATTCGATCCGGCCCTCGTCGAATTCCATCAGGTCGGTCACGCTCTTGATTTCACCCACGCGATCGGCGCATCCCATCGCGGTCAGGGCCTCGCAGAGAAATTCCTGCCCGGCGGGCGTCATGCCCTTCTGGACATACTCGCGGTTCCATGTGTCGGCACGGACGTTCACCGGCAGGAGTTCAGCGAGACGCTTTTCGACGGTTTCGGCGTCCGTCGACGTCAACACGATCTGCTCCACCGCCGCCGGGTCGATGCCGAGATGCAGGCAGAGAAAGCGATCCATGCCGCGCTTGTAGTTCTTCGCGTAGCTGGCGGGGAGCGCCCCGTGCTCCTTCACATACCGGCACTTGGCCAGAAAGCG
>CAIYFD010000109.1 GCA_903925425.1 uncultured Opitutia bacterium
GGGTGCGGCGGGGGCTGATCCCGTACCACATGGGTTTGCCCGGACGCTGCGCGACGCCATGGAAAATCTTTTTCACCTGCAGGGCCTCCAGCACGACGGGCAGGTAATCGAACTTTCCCTTGGAAACCCCGCCGGTCAGCAACACGGCGTCGAACTCCGCCAAGATATGCCAGAGCCGGTGCTCGATCTCCTCCCGCACATCACGCAGATGAAACCGCTCGACCCCCGGATAACCCGCCGCGATCAGTGCCGCGCGCAGCCCGTAGTCATTGCTGCGCCGGATTTGGTGGGGGGCAACCGGCATGCCGGGCTCAACCAACTCATCCCCCGTCGCGATCACGGCGATTTTGGGACGCGAGGCGACGGATAGGGTCTCGCACCCGCACGCCGCCGCCGCCGCGAGTTCCCGGCCTCCCAGCCGGGTTCCCACCGGCACGATCAGGTCGAAAGCCGCGTGATCGCTCCCGCGCCGGTGAATGGCGAAGCCCGCCAGGATCTTTTTGGCCGCGCCTTCCGCGACGGTGATCGTGGTGCCATCCCGGCTGGTGTCCTCGTACGGCACCACACAATCCGCGCCCGCGGGCCGCACGGCGCCCGTCATGATCTCCACGCAGGCGTCACCCCGCGCCCCCAGTTTCAGCGGGATCATCCCGGCGGCCTGGATCCCGATCACCCGGAAGGTCCGGCCACCCGCGGCCAGCGTTTCCGACCTCAAGGCATAGCCGTCCATCGTCACGCGGTCGAAGGGCGGAAGGTCGCGGTCCGCCCGGATCTCGCGGTGCAGAATGCGGCCCTGCGCCTCGGCCAGTGGGCAGTCCTCGCTGCCGGCGAGCGGCAGCGAAGCCAGGATTAGTTTTTCGGCTTCCGCGGGGGTGAGCATGGGGCCGGGCCTAGTGACAAGTGACGGGGGACAAGTGACGAGTCGAAACTGACCATCCCTCAAGTCAGGTTCCCATCTCGTCACTTGTCACCCATCACTCGCTATCCATCATTCCAGGAGCTCCTCCATGGGTCACCCCACCGACCAGTTTCAACGTCCCCTGCGTGACCTGCGCATTTCGGTCACCGACCGCTGCAATTTTCGCTGCCCGTATTGCATGCCCAAGGAGGTGTTCGGTCCTGGTTATGCCTTCCTCAAGGATCCGCAGCTCATGAGCCTCGCGGAGCTGACCCGCATTGTCCGGATTTTCCGCGGCCTTGGCGTTGAAAAGATCCGTCTGACGGGCGGTGAACCCCTGCTCCGCGCGGACGTGCCCGACCTGATCCGGGTGCTGAAGCAGGACCTCGCCATGCCCGATGTGGCCCTGACCACCAATGGATGGCTGTTGGAGTCCGTCGCGCCGGCCCTGCGGGCGGCCGGCCTCGACCGCGTCAATGTCTCGGTCGACTCGCTCGACGACGCCGTTGCCGGCAAGATGAACGGCCTCGGTTTTAAGATCGACCGGGTCCTGCGCGGCATCGAAGCCGCGGCCGCCGTCGGCCTGCCCGTGAAGATCAACATGGTCGTGCAGCGGGGCGTGAACGACCACGAGATCATCCCGGTCTGCGAGTATTTCCGCGAGCGAGGGCATCCGGTCCGCTTCATCGAGTACATGGATGTCGGCAACACCAACCACTGGTCCGCCGCGCAGGTGGTGCCGGCCAAGGAGATTGTCGATCGCATCGCGGCCCGCTGGCCGCTCGAGCCCGCCGGCCCGGCCTACCGCGGCGAAGTGGCCGCGCGCTATCGTTACCGCGATGGCCGGGGCGAGATCGGCCTGATCAGTTCCGTGACCGAGCCGTTCTGCAAGGACTGCCACCGGGCCCGACTCTCCGCCGATGGCAACCTCTTCACCTGCCTCTTCGCATCCACGGGCCACAACGTGCTCGCTCGCCTGCGGGCCGGCGCGGACGACGCGGCCCTGACCGGGTTCCTCACCGGGATCTGGACGGGCCGGCGCGACCGGTACAGCGACGAACGCGCCGGCCTGCTTGCCGCCGGCGAATCCCGGGCCAAGGTCGAGATGAGTTATATCGGCGGTTGAGCTTCCGCGTTGCCGCCCGGGAGGAAACTGCCTCAACCTTGTTTCTGACGTCATGAGCAATTCCGCCGCCGCGGTCGCCAAATTGAAAACAGACATCGAGCAGACGCTCGGACTGATGCGCACCCAGCTGGGCGCCTTCCGCCGGATGGCGTCCCCCGAGGTCATGGCGGCCTATCCTAGGATCACCGCGCTCATCGGCCGCGAGGATTTCGTGGTCTCACACCAGCGATCCAAGGCCGGCCTGCAGGAGCTGATGGACGAGGCGGATTTGCTGGCGTGGGACGTGCCGCACCTGCTGGAGGAAGCATTCACCGAGCGGTGGATGATGGCCTGTTTTACCGCCAACGATGTCTACCCCGACGCCACGGGGTTCCAGATCCATGATTACCTGCGGGGCAAAGGCCGGCCTGAATCGCCGTTTCCCGCCCATTTTGCCGTAAGCCTCCAGCACTGTTTTCGTCCCTTGGGCCGGCTACTCTCGCGTTCCGGCTATGCCGTCGGGCTGCGTTCGCCCACCGACACCGATGCGGGCGCCCTGGTCTATCCGCGGATCGCCAAACACTTCCAGATGCCTCCGCAGATGACCGCTGGAGCGATCTCCTTCGGCGAACAAACCCGCCGCTGCTACGATCTCAAGCTGGCCCTACGCAACCTCGAGCCCAAGTTGGCCGAGGAGCAGGCCACCGCGCTCTGGGACGAAATCGAGGCAGAACGAAAAAAGCAGAGTTGAGGCAAGGCCGGGGGCCACCGCCTCTAACTTGTTATTCGTAACGCGCAGCCCGTCCGAAGTAATCGAGCATCCAGATTTCCTTCCAGACACGGTAGCGGCCGGGACTGGTAATTTTCCCCAGCTCCTCGCGGTCCTGCTGCGGATGGAGAAAGCCCATCTCGGTGTTCAGGCGGTCGAGCTGGCCCTGTTCGGCATTCAAGTCCTCCACGGGGTCCGTGGTCCAGGCCTCCAGCGTGGCGCCACTGCGCTTCAGCCGTTCCTGATGGCGTGCCAGCAACCGGGGCAACGAACGCCGCCACGGACTGCGCTCCACCAGCCAGGTCTCCGGGTAGAAGCCGCCAAAGGGAATGTAGAGATTGTCGGTGAGGTAGCGGTACCCGTCGGCCGACCGCGAGGTTACGGCGTAGCACATCGTCAGCGTGCCGTTCGGTTGCGGCAGAAACGTGACCTGCACGCGGATTTGCGCGGGCTCATCCTGATAGACGGAAACCCGGAGATAAAAACCGCTGCCAACCTCGGCCTTGAGCGACTGGATCTGGCGGAAACCGTGGCCCCGGAGCCAGTCCCGCACCTTGAGAAAACGCGTCTGGATCGGCCATTCCTCGCCGCTTTGGTTGACCATGTAGCGCGGGAAAAGCGGGAGCTGGCTCACGCTGAGCGCATGAATCGCCATCCAGTTGTAGAGCGTTTCGCCCAAGAACCAGAGGAGCAGGAACGCCGCGACCAGGACGAAAATTGGGCGATCGATCAGCTCCAGGTCGACGCTGATGTATGCGGCGCCAAAGGCAAAGATCAGCCAGCGCAACCAGCGGTTGACGATCGCGAGGCCGGGCGCGCCGAGCCGATGATGCAGCTGCACGAGGATCATGGAGATCATCATGGCGGACAGCAGCGGATAAGCGTAGAGCGGTTGCGGCGTCATCGAGTAAGGTGGGGCGGCCGGGAAACATTCGGCGGCCATCGGACCTGCGCCGGGATATCCCAGCGCGCGAAGGAAAATCAGCTCAGGCGAACCGGCATGATGACGCAGATGAAGCTATCGAGCGTCTTGAAAACGCCTGGGCTCACCTCGTCCTTAAGCTCAAAATAAACTTCGTCTTTCGCGAGGGCGCGAAGCGGGTCCATCACGAACGCGGGGTTGAACGCCACCTGGAGTTCCGGGCCGCTGTAACTGATCGCCATCGACTCGTGGGCCTCGCCGAAGTCCGGGCTCTGCGCCGTGATCTCCAGCAGGTTGCTCGTCAGCTTGATCTTCACCGAGTTCGACTTGTCTGAGCAAACCAGCCCGGCACGATGGATGCACTGGAGGAAGAGTTCGCGCTCCAGCTTGATGCGCTGGTGCGTTTCCTTCGGGATTACCTGAAGATAGTTCGGGTAGTTGCCCTCAACCACCTTCGAGTAGAGATAAATGTTATCGATCAGGCCGGTGGTGTCCTTGTCGGTCGCAATCTGGAACGCGGCCTTCCGATCGCTGAAGCTGATCTTCACCTTCGCGCCCTTATCGAGCAGGCGCACCAGTTCACTGACCGTCTTGGCTGGCAGGATGATCGCACCCGACTTAGCTGCGGGCGTTTCCATCTCCTTGCTCACGAGCGCTAGGCGGCGGCCGTCCGTCGCCACCAGGGAGAGCTTCTGGTCCTTAAAGTTGAAATAGACGCCATTGAGGATGAAACGGGTCTCATCCGTTGACTGCGCATAAGCCACGCTCCGCAACATTCCCGCGAGTTCTGCCTGCTCGAGCGTAAAGTCCTTATCATCGCCGATCTCAGCCAAGGGTGGGAAATCCTCCCGCCCGATGCCCATGATTCGGAAATTGGACCCGCCTGAGGATAACTTGACCTGGTGGTTGGGCGCCGCGTCAAAGGTCACATCAACGTTGGGGAGTTCGCGCACGATGGTCGCGAGGCGCTTGACCGGCAAGGTGACCGCTCCGGCCTCCTTGACCTCGGCCTTGATCCGACAACGGATGCCGAGATCCAAATTGGTGGTCGTCAGGGAAATCTGGTCTTTCTCCGCTTCAATCAGGACGTTGCTCAGGATCGGCATCGTGGCTTTGGACCCGACGACGTTGAGCACCTGCGCCAGCCCGCTGGCGAAATGATCCCGGTTGATTTTGAATTTCATGAGTGGGTCAGAGAAGACTTCGAGTAACTAACAAAGTCTGATTATCAGACAGTTCAATCAGTAACTATATCCGTATTAGTATGTGGGGCCGACAACTCCAGTAACTCGCGCTTTTCCCTCGGGGGAAACCCTTTTGAGGCCTGTGAAAAACCGGCCGGTAAATGCGAATAAGGGGTGGGTTATGCGCAAGCCGTTCGTTACCACCAAAGCGCCCGCAAGTTGCTCACATGGGATTCGCAATGGGCGGAGGGGTCAGCTTCCGGCGCCAATGCCGGATCAGGCCGTAGAAGATGTAACCGAGTGTCACCAACAGCAGCGCGTACTCCTTGTAGACCAGCAGGGCGCCCCCAATGCCGATGATGAGCACGAAGAGGCGAAGGCGCATCTTGGTCTGCAGGTCGACGTGTTTGCCGCTGGGGTAGCGGACGGTACTGACCATCAGGACCGCAATCAGGGCCAGCAGGGGGGGTAGCACGAGCGCCCAGCGATGCAGACTGAAGCCGGATTCCTCGAGTTGCAGCATGGCGAGCACGAGCGAGGCGACGGTTCCTGCCGCGGCGGGAACGGGCAGGCCGACAAAGTCCTTGTGCGAATCCTTGGCGGCGCGGTGCAGCAGCGGGTTGGTGATGACATTGAACCGGGCCAGGCGGATCGCCGCGCAGAGCAGGTAAAGGAAGCTCAGAAAGCCACTTAGTTGCTGGAAAATCGGATAGCCCTGCGTGGGAGAAAGGATGAGGAAGAAAACCAGCAGAGCGGGGGCCATGCCGAAGGAGATGACATCCGCCAGGGAGTCGAATTCCGCGCCAAACAGCGATTCGCGCCCACCCATGCGGGCAAGCCGGCCGTCAAGGGTGTCAAAACCGGCGGCGCCGAGGATGAGGGCCACGGCCCACTTGTAGTAGGTGATCGCCGCCAGCGGGATCTCGGTGGCGCTGCTGGCGCCGGCGAGGCGCACCTCGTAGTTGGCCTTGATGCAGAAAATCACCGCCACAAAACCGCAGCACAGGTTTCCCGCCGTCATCAGGTTGGGCAGGAAGTAAATCCGGCTCGCCTGCGCGACGTCGTAGGGATTCTCGGGGTCCGAATGATTCCGCAGGCTCATTTCGTCAGGCCCTCGAGGTACTTCCAGAACTTGGAGTGCTGTTCCACCAGCTGCTGTTCGCTGACCGGGAGCTTGTTGCGCAGGAGGAAATCCTCGAGCGAGTTCTTGTGGAGGATGTAGGTCACAAGGAGCATGTCCCCGGTCACCTCGAAGTAGAATCGGAATTCGCCGGCCCGCAGCCGGTAGAACACATGGCCGGCCCGGTTGAAGCGGCCGAGCGGTTCCCGCGGGGCCGCCAGATCGGAGGCCTTGAGGGAACTGATGGGCATGATGGCCTCAAGCTGCTCGATCTTGTCGAGACGGTTGAGTTCCTGCATCGCCTGGGTGCTGAAGTTGACCTGAAACACGGCCGGGGAGGGTTGGCTGGGTCGGCCGGACCGGCAACAGCGATTTTTTTGCGGCGGCAGACCGACCTTGCGGCATTTCCGGATCGATTGGCGGAGGATCTTCTTCGAGCATCGCGCCTGTGTTGATAAAAGCCGGGAAAAACAGGCCGATGACACCGGGCCCATCCCGGCGGTATTTTTTCCTGATCCTGACCCCGCTGATCCTTGCCCTGGCGCCGCTGCGCGCAGCCGAGCTCGACATCCCGGTTTTCTACGGCGGCTACGGGCTCGCGTTCTACGAGGAGACGGCGCGGCTGTTCGAGGCGCAGCGGCCGGGCGTGACCGTCAATCTCTACGGCGACCCGCGGGTCACGGACCGCGTGCGCATCCGGATCGTGACCGGCGACCTGCCCGACGCGGTTTTCCCGCGCGAACTGCTGATCCCCGCGCTCGCCCAAGCCGGCAGGATCCGCGATCTCACGCCCTACCTTGACGGGCCGAACTGGGAGGGCGACGCCCGCTGGGGTGACACCTTCCTGCCCGGCGCGCTGAATTCGTGGCGCATCAACGGGGGCATCTACGGCGTGCCGCTCGGCTACGCCTGCTGGACCGTCTTCTACAACCAGGCGATGTTCCGGGAGCACGGCTGGACGGAGCCGCGCACGTGGGACGAGTTCTTCGCGCTCTGCGACAAAATCAAGGCGGCCGGCATCGCCCCGGTCAGCCTGACCGGCATCTACCAGAATTATCCCGACGCCTTCCTGCGTTCCGCGTATTTTAACCTGGCCGGTGGTGACGGGTGGAGCGCCCTCAACGAGATGGCGCCCGGCGCGCGCACCGACCCGCGTTATGTGCGCGCGGCCGGCGTGCTCCAGCGCATCACGCAGAACTACACCCTCAAGGGTTGGGAGGGGGCAACGCACACCGCGGCCCAACTCGGCTTCCTCGAGGGCCGCGCTGCGATGGTGGTTTCGGGCTCGTGGATGATCCAGGAGATGAAGGGAAAGATCCCGGCCGGCTTCGAGATGGGCGTGATGAATTTCCCCGTCTTCAGCGAGGGGGTGGCCGACGCCTCCTCGGTCCAGTCGAGCGCCGACTGCTTTTTCGTGTTCGCGACGGGCGACCCAGAGCGCGAGCGGCTGACGGTCGATTTCCTGCGCTTCATGACCTCGCGCAGCCGCGCTGAGGCCTTTGTCCGCGGCAACGACGCCCCCGTGGCGGTGCGCGGTGTGCCGCTCACGGCGTATTCACCCCAGATGCGCCGGACGGTGGAAATGATCACGGCGGCGAAAGACGGCTTCAACATGCCGCAGGTCATGCTCCAGACCCCGGCGCTGCGGCAGGCGCTGACCGACGGCCGCCTGGCGCTGATGACCGGGCGCAGCACGCCGGAGCAGTTTGCGCAGGACGTGGAGTCGGCCGCGGCCTTGGACCGCCGGCGCAACGCCGAGCCCGAACACATCGAGTACCGACATCTGGCCGCAGGCATTTCACTGCTCGCGGGTTTGGCCGCGCTCGGGGCGTGGGCGGGTTGGCGGGCGTGGAGAAAAAAGGCGGGGTCCGATGGCGCCGGCGGACCGGGAGCAAGGGGGCTGGGCGACCCGGCTTCGCCAAGCTACGCCGAGGCAAGCAACCGCCCTTGGCTCCCCGGGAGAAACGCCGTGGGCTTTGTCGGGCCGGCGTTTCTCCTTTATGCGTTGTTCGTGCTGGGCCCCGGCCTGGCGGCCTTTGGCTGGGCGTTCACGCGGTGGGACGGCCTCGGCGAGCGGAGCTGGGCCGGCTGGTTCAACTTCAAGTGGCTCCTGTTTGAGAATGACGGCTTCTGGTTCGCGCTGCGGAACAACCTTTATCTCATGCTCGTGCCGGCCGTCGTTGTGCTGCCGCTGGCGCTGCTTTTTGCGTTTCTCCTGCACCGCGGCATTTGGGGCGCGAAGGTTTTCCGCGCGGTGTTTCTTTTCCCGAATCTCCTCGGCGGGATCGCGGCGACGCTGCTCTGGCTTAATGCCTATGAACCGCGCGGCGGGCTGGTGAACGCGGCGCTCACAGGGCTCGGCCGCCTGCTGGGCAACGATTGGCTGATGTCGTTCGACGCCTATCCGTGGCTTTCCGCCGCGAACCTTTATGGCGCGCTCATTCCAATCTACATCTGGATGGCCTGCGGCTTCAATCTGATCCTCTTCCTGGCCGCGATGGAGGGCATCGACCAGCAACTCTACGAGGCGGCGGAGATGGACGGCGCGCCGGTGTGGCGGCAGTTCTTCGGCATCACGCTGCCGCTGATCTGGGAAGTCGTGCTGGTCGCCGCCGTCTTCATTGTCATCGGCGGCCTCAATGCCTTCGAGATGGTGTGGCTGCTCAGCTCGCAGGATCCCGCCACGTCCGTGCACACGCTCGGGACACTCATGGTGACCTCAATGTTCAAGGAATTCCAGGTCGGCCGCGCCACCGCGATCGCCGTCGTGCTCTTCATCCTGGTCATGGCCGGCAGCGCCGTCGTGCTCCGCGGATTCAAGCGGGAGGGAAACGACTCATGAGCGCCCGCCGGGTGAAACTGGGCCGGGGCTTCATCTTTGCCGCGCTGGTGGCATACGGCGTGTGGGTGGTGTTCCCGATGCTCTGGGTCGCCTACTCGTCGCTCAAGGCCGACGCGGCGATCTTCCGCGACGCGTTTTCGCTGCCCGGGCTTTCCGAGCTGCATCCGGAAAACTACACGCACGCCTGGCGCGAGGCCGGCTTCGGCGCGTATTTCCTGAACTCGGTGGTCATCACCGCCGCCGCGGTCACCCTGATCCTCGTCCTGGGTGCGCCGGCGGCCTATGCGTTGGCCCGTTTCCGGCTGCCCGGGGGCCGGGCGGCCTACGGGTTGTTTCTTGCGGGCCTGATGATCCCCGCGCAGCTCTCGATCATCCCGCTTTTCTTCGAGCTCCGCGCCGCCGGCCTGCTCAACACCCGGCTCGGCCTGATCCTGGTGTACACGGCGAACGGCCTGCCCTTCGCGGTTTTTATCCTCACCGGTTTTTTCCGCGCGCTCCCGCGCTCGTTGCATGAGGCGGCGATGATGGATGGCTGCACGGAGTGGACCGCCTTCCGGCGCGTGATGCTGCCGCTGGCGCGGCCGGGGCTGGTGACGGTCGCAATCTTCCAGTTCATCGGCGTCTGGAAGGAGTATTTCTATGCGTTCATGCTCACGGGCGGCGATTCGACCGGCGCCTCGCGCACGCTGCCCCTCGGCCTAGCCAATCTCTCGATCACCGCGCAGTACCGCTCCGATTACGGCAGTCTTTTCGCGGGCATCGTCCTGGTGACGGTCCCGATCCTGCTCGTTTATCTTTTCCTCCAGCGCCACATCGTGAAGGGCATCGCCGCCGGGGCGTTGAAGGGCTGAAAAGCAAACCGCCGCCGGGAGCTTGGGGGCTCCGGGGCGGCGGTCGGGTCGGATACTGGCCTGCGACCAAGGCGTTCAACCCAGCTGACCCAGATTAAACGCCGTCAGCTCCCGGTGGTCGCGGGTGCGGTCGCCGAGGCCACGCGGCCCGGAGCCGGCGCCACGGAGTTCGTGGCGGGGGCGGGGCTGGCGAGGGCGACAACGACTCCGGTCAGGATGACGACGGTGAGAATGCAAAAGGAGAGATCGGTTTTCATGTTAAGGGTGATTCTGAGGGCTGAGACGTGAAGGCCTCCGGCCAGTTGCCGGGCCGCGCCGAATTTGCCGCCTTAAATTTTTGCAAGGTTCGTAACCACGCGGCGGGGGCTTCGTCCGGGGCTGGCCCGGAAAATCAAGCCCCGCGGGTCCGCCCACAAAAAAGGCCCGCGGATCAGGCGGGCCCTTGGGCTTCAGGTGGTGCGGCGCTCGCGGAGGCGTTGGCGCAGCCGGTCGAGTTTCTCTCGCTGGGGGTCAAGGAGCTTGGTGCGTGCTTCCTGCCGCGCGACCCGGATGGTCTCGCGGGCCTTGGCGCGCTTTTCCGCCGGGGAGAGATTCTGGTTGGCGCGGATCAAACGGATCTCCTCGCGCGCCTGGGTCTGGACCTGCTGCAACGAACTTTGTTGCCCGGCGGTCAGGTGCAGCCGGCGGGCGATCTGCTGGGCCACGACCCGCTTTTGCAGCAAACGCTGCAGGGCCGGGTGGCGGAGATTGCCGGCGGCATCGGTGGACTTGGCTGCCAGCACCACGATCGGGGTGGCGATCAAGGTGGCGACGACAGCCAGTACGGACAGCTTCATGAAAATTTTCATGGCAGAGTTTTCGAAGTCGCCGGAACACTGCAGAAGCGGCGGCGCTGGCGCAAGGCCCGGTCCGCCTGGGCGGGGCGGGTCGATGCGTTAGAGCGATTTAAGCGAAAAGGTGAGGGTGATCTGCACCTTGGTATTCACCGGTTTTCCATCCTTCATGCCCGGTTTGAACTTCCACTTCTTGACGGCGTCGATGGCAGCTTGCTCGAAAGCCTCGTTCGTCGAGGAAACGGCATAAGGGTCCTGGACCACGCCCTTGGACGTGATGGTGAAGCCGACATCCACGGAGCCCTCAAGACGCTGCGTGCGCAGGGTCTTCGGATAGACGGCCTGCTGCTGGGAGGTCGCGACCGGGGCCTGGTCGACTTCCTTCAGCGAGTAAACGGGCTCCGTGACGAGTCGCAGCAGCTCGGGTTCCTTGGCGGCGGTATTGGCCTGGGCCACCGGCGGGGCCTTGGCAGGGAGATTTTCCGCGGCCCCGAGGGCGGAGGACGATGCAAGGGCCAACAGGGCGGCGGGCAACAACGGGCGCAGATTCATGGAGGGCTGGCTTCGGGGTGCGGAACATTCCATCGCTACGCCAAAGCCCGGGCCTGAACAAGACCCAACCCGCCGGAC
>CAIYFD010000110.1 GCA_903925425.1 uncultured Opitutia bacterium
GACCAGCGGGTCCGGGTACCGCCGGGGCGGAGCGCGAGGCCGAGCGAAACCACCAGCAGGCCCCATAGACTGTAGCCGAGCTGGAAGTCGCTGAGCTTGGTGGCGGAGGCTGAGACCGGGTGCAGCGCGGCCGGGAAAACCGTGCGCAGGTTGAGCATCACTTGGCGGACGGGATTCAAATCGGAAGGTGCCTGGGGCTCGAGTACCGGCCAGACGCGCAGGAAATATCCTGCGGCAACGGCGGTGAAGACACCCAGGGCCAGCCCGCTCGCCCGCAGGGTGTCAGTGCGGGCCGGCCGGGCCGCCAGTCCTCCCAGCACCACGATCGAGCAGGCCAAGGCCGTCCAGATCGCGAGTGGAATGTGAATCCAGCAGAGGACGGCGACGGCCAGCCCCAATCCGGCCCCTGCCGCCCCCTGGGGCGGTTCGCCGAGGCGCAAGGCGCAATATCCGGCCAGGGGCAGCCAGGGCAGGGCCATCGTCGTCATATACATGTCGGAGGCGTACAGCGGAGCGAGCAGACCCGGGGAGCAGCCGTACAGCGCGGCGAGGGCCAGCGCGAGGGCGGGTTGCCGCGGGACGAGACGCCGGACCGCCGCATACACCACCATCATGGCGCCGCCCATGCTCAGGATGGCGGTCAGGTGCAGCACGGAAATGACCGGAAGGGCGTGGAGGGTCAGTAGGTCCACGAGGCCCCCGAGGTGCAGCAGGTAGGGTGCGAGGGCGAACGGGAACACCGAGCCGTTGAATGCGTAGACCGTCTGGCCGATATCGACGGGAAAGATCCCCGAACGGAATTGGCTGATGGCATCGAGCAGCATCGTGGCATACCAGCCGGCGTCGCCGCTGCCGACGGCTTGGGGCGTCGCCAGCGGCGCGACGAGAATGGCCGTTGCGACGGCGACGAGAATAATGCGGAGCCCCTCGCGCTCCGGATCCCGGGACAGGATCCCGATCTTTCTTCGTGCGCCCCGGAAACCCGCGACCACCAAGAAGGAGCCCGCACCCGCGCCGGCCAGCGGACCGAGCAGGCCGGGCGGACCGAGCAGCGCCGCGGCGACCGCGGCAACCACCAGCGCGCCGACATGGACCAGGACCAGCCGGCCAAAATCCGCGGTGGGCGCCAGGACCCGGGGATCGTGCGGCAATTTTGCCAGGACGGCGGCGGCACTCCAGGCCCCGGCAAATCCGACGGCGAGCCATGCGGGCATGACCGTGCCCTCCTGAAGTGATCCCAGCAGCAGAAACGTCAGGAGCGCGGCAGTCACATCGAGCCATCGCCCGCCAGGAGGCCGGAGCATCGTGTCGTCATCGAGGCCGGCGCGTTCCAAGAGCAGCCACCCCGCGAAACCGACCGAGAGGACCAGTGCCGTCGGCCCCGGGCGCATCTCGAAGAGGTACAGTTGCTGGAGGAGCAGGAAAATTCCGGCCGCCACCGCGGGAGGCAGCAGCCAGGAGGTGACGCGCCGACCCCATCCCCCTTCACCCGGGGAGCGCAGCAGGAGGAGGAGCGCAAGTCCCCCAGCGAGTGAGGGCACGCCGGCGAGAAAGAATCCATCGGGTGGGACCGGACGCGGCAGCAGCCTGTGAAGGACCGCGAAGAGCGCGACCGACGCAAGCAGCAGGCCGGGTAAGCGGCGGAAAGGAAAAACGCGAAGAGGCACGCTTGGGGGATGGGGTACCTGCGTTGGGATGAGTCGTCGGGTGGGGGACGTCAATCCGGCGATTGTCGGTGGTGGACCTGGGCCGCGATTCGCGACGGTGGACGCAGGGGGCTCGAAAGTCGCTTGTGTTTGCCGAGGCAGTTTCCTTGATCGCGCCAATGGCGAAACTAATCCGCGCGCATGGTTCGAGTCTGGCCGTCGAGGCGGGTATTTTTGGCGCGCTTTTCTGGCTCTGGGGACAGCTGCAAAGTCCGGGCTGGCCAATTCTGCCCGGATTGATCGCCGTCAGCGCAGGCGCGATTCTGGCCACCGGGGTCCGCCTTGCGGGATCGCCCGCCGATCCCTTCGTCTGGCGGCGGCAGCTGGCGGCGGCAGCCGCCATGGCCCTGGCCGTGCTCGGCTTCGGCCTCCATGCGGGGACACCGATGGTGGCGCGCGCCACCCTGGCCCTCCCTGGGCTTGCACTGGGACTCGCATGGATGTGGCGGCGGCTGCTGCGGGCCTCTCCGGAAGGGGCCGGGACCACGCCATGGCAGGAGGACCTCCGCCTTGCCGGGCTCGCCGCTGCCGCGATCTGGGTCTTTCATCCCTACCTGACCCATCGTTTCATCGGCGGCTTGGACGCTCGCTGGTACCTGTCGACCATGGCCGACGCGCTGGAACAGTTTCGCGCCGGGGTCTTCCCGGTTTTTGTCGGCCAGGGGGAAAACATGTTCAATGGAGCGGTTCATCCCTTCAGGTCGGCTCCCTACCACCACTACCTGGGTTTTGTGCTCGATGGCCTCAGCCTCCGGGTTTTCACCCCGGCGGGGTTGCAACACCTCACGGTGCTCGTCGCCATCCTGCAGGGCGGCTTTATCTTCTATCGCGGCCTCACCTGGCTGGAGCCCGGCCGCC
>CAIYFD010000111.1 GCA_903925425.1 uncultured Opitutia bacterium
CGGCGAGCCGATTTGGAACACGGCGGTGCGCGAGGGCCAACGCAGCGCCACCAGTTTCTGGCCGGGCTCCGAGGCGGAGATCGGCGGAAGGCGGCCCACCCTCTGGAGGCCGTACGACAACACCCTCACGTTCGCCGCACGCCTCGAGGAACTGGCGGGCTGGTTCCGGCTCCCGCCCGGCCAGCGCCCCGATATCATCACGCTCTACCTTGAGGCCACCAACACCGTGGGCCACGCCAGCGGACCCGACAGCCCGGAGCTCGCCGCTGCCGTCAAGCTGCTCGACCAGGAGGTCGGCGCCGTGGTCGACCGTCTCCGGGCCGACGGACAGGAGTTCAACCTGCTTGTCGTGTCGGACCACGGCATGACCAACG
Organism: uncultured Opitutia bacterium; assembly: GCA_903925425.1. Lineage (GTDB taxonomy): Bacteria > Verrucomicrobiota > Verrucomicrobiia > Opitutales > Opitutaceae > CAIYFD01. The sequence goes on from CAIYFD010000111.1 coordinate 375, forward strand.
TGTCGCCGGCCCATGCGGCGATTCTCGAGGACTACGTCGACCCCGCCAAGGTGCACGTCGACTTTGAGGAGTCGGTGATGGGCCTCCGTCCCCTCGACGGGAACGTGGATGGCCTGATCCAGGCGCTCTCCCGGCTGTCCACCCACTACAAGGTGTTCCGGGCCGCCGATCTCCCCGCGCGTTACCACATGTCGGGCTCCGACCGGATCCCGCCGGTCTGGGTCGTGCCCGAGGAGGGCTGGGAGATTTTCCAGCGCAGCACCTTCACCGGGTACCTCGCCAACTTCCACAAGGGCCAACACGGCTACGATCCCGTATATCCCACGATGCACGGCATTCTCATCGCGTCCGGGCCGGCGTTTCGCGCGGGCGGGCTCGTGGTCGACTCCGTCGAGAACATCCACGTCTACAATCTTATGTGCGCCGCGCTCGGACTGCAGCCGGCCAAGAACGACGGCGATGACCGGCTGGTGAAGACGCTGCTGCGGTAGGTTTCCGAGGTAGGGCTGAAGCGGGGCTTCAGCCGGGATGATCCCAAAAATGATCGCGGCTGAGGCCCCGCCTCAGCCCTACCCGCAGCCAAGGCACTCTTCACCTCGAGATTGCCCTTCGGCAAAAAGCTAAGACCTTCGGCTCCCTTCCATGTCCGCCACCCACGCCCAGACGCCCGCGCGCGAACGCGCCATCCTGCTGACCCTGGCCGTGGTGCAGTTCACGCACGTCATGGACTTCATGATCATGATGCCGCTCGGGTCGCACCTGATGCGCGTCTTCTCGATCACGCCCGCACAGTTCAGCTACCTCGTCGCGGCGTATGGCCTGACCGCCGCGGTCTCGGGCTTCGGGGCCGGATTCTTCATCGACCGGATCGAGCGCAAACGCGCGTTGCTCACGCTCTACACCGGCTTCGGCCTGGCAACGCTGGCCTGCGGGCTGGCCCCGACCTATGGCACCCTGCTCGTCGCCCGCGCCGCGGCCGGGGCGTTCGGAGGGGTCGCGAGCTCGGTCCTGATGGCCATGGTCGGCGATGTCATTCCCGCCGCGCGCCGCGGCCGGGGCATGGCGGTGGTCGGCGCCGCGTTCCCGCTCGCCTCGGTCCTCGGCGTGCCGCTCGGGCTCTACCTCGCGGGCCGCTATGAATGGCACGCCCCGTTTTTCTTTCTCTCCGCCATGAGTGTCGGGGTGCTCGTGCTCGGCCTGCGCGTGCTGCCGGTCCTGCGCCACCTGCATCCGCCCGCGCATCCGTGGGACCAGATGCGCAACATCGTGACCGAGCCCGTGCATCTTCGCGCGTTCCTGATGAGCGGCATGCTGGTCTTCGCCGGCGCCTGCGTCATCCCGTTCCTGGCCCCCTCGATGGTCGCCAACGTCGGCCTCACTGAGGAACAGCTCCCGTACATCTACCTCGCCGGCGGTTTCTGCACCTTCTGCACCACGCCGGTCTTCGGCCGGCTGTCGGACAAGCACGACAAGCTCCACGTGCTCGGCTGGATCTCGATCGGAGCGGCCGCCTCCGTGCTGGTAATCACGAACCTTCCCGCGGCCACCGTGACGGTCGCGATGGTTGCGACCGCCGCCTTCATGATGACGATGGCCGGGCGTTTCTCACCCGCGATGGCGATGCTCACCAACGCCGTCGCGTCGCGCTACCGTGGCGGATTCATGAGCGTGAATTCGGCGGTGCAGCAGGCGGCGAGCGGCCTCGCCAACCTCACGGCCGGCCTGCTGGTGACGGAAACAGCCAGCGGCCACCTCGCCGGTTTCCCGCGCGTGGGCGCGCTCTCCGTCGCCTGCTTCGGACTGACCTTCTTCTTCGGCTGGCGCCTGCGCGCGATCGCTCCGCATTCTTCCCGTCCCGGCCACCACGTCGAACCCCAGCCGATCGCGGCGGAGTAAGCGGATCCTCGATCCGTTTTAACCACGGATTTCACGGAGGACACGGATTCGAACCCGCGGCATCCAAACTTGTTTTCACAGGAGAGCACGAAGGCCAGGGAGATTTGATTCCGGACATTCTCCATGCCCTCCGCGACTTCCCGTAGAAATGCCGTGGGTGCGGTCTTATCCGCGTCCTCCGTGAAATCCGTGGTTAAAAACGGTTCGGACCGATGCCAAAGATACCCGGGCAATTCGGTCGCTAATCCGCCGCACGTGAAGTAGGGTCGAGGTTAACACCGCCCCGACCTTCCCTATCCCACTCTCCCCATGGCCCAAGCCCACCGCCTGCGCACCGTCTCCACGGTCAACCGCGCCTACAGCACCGACCCGCATGAAAGCATCGACGCCATCGGCGGCGTGAATCCCGACCACACCCGCTGGCGCCTGACGCAGGATGCTGCCATCGCCGCGATTGAGGCCGGCACCGACCGGTTCCTCGTCGACGCCGGCGGCGTCATCGTGAGCTTGATCGTGCACACCCACAAGGGGCAGAAATACCTGAAGCAACCCGTCCCACCCGTGGCGAAGTAGGGCGGCTGGGGCCCACGCCCTACTACCCCAGACCGAGCGCATCGGGCGCCCCGGTCTCCACGTTCCAGCGGTTGGCGAGCCGCCGCATCGAGCCAGCAGGCGCAACGCTTCAGCGCGCCGCCCCCGGCAGGTCCTCCCATCGATGGCGTTCTCTCGGGAGTTGCGCGCCTCCCGTCCCCGGCCTTGGCTCAAGACTTTATGAACTCCCGCACCAACGTCGTCAGCGTCCACCCGTACTTCAAGGTCCACGCCGGCAAGCTGGCGGAATTCAAGGCCATCCTCCCGGCCATGATTGCGAAGGTCTCCGCGGAGCCCGGCACACTCGCCTACGAAATCGCAGCCCATGGCGATGAGTACCTCTTCCGCGAGGCCTACGTCGGCGCCGCCGGCTGGCAGACCCACATGGTCAACACCGACGACCTGGTCGCCCGTCTCCTGCAGATCGCGACCGTCACGCGCCTCGAAGTCCACGGGCCGGCGGAGGAACTCGACAAACTCCGGGCGCAAACTGCGGCGATGAATCCCGTCTGGTACATCCGGGAAACCGGCGTCTGGAAATAAACCGGCGCGGATTGACCGGATCCTGCCGAGGTAGGGCTGAAGCGGTGCTTCAGCCGTGATGACAGACAGATCGCGGCGGACGCACCGCGTCCGCCCTACCGCGCCATCGCGCATGTCTTGACCACTAACCCTGGCACCCGCTCAACGGCGCCGCCGGAGATAAATCACCAGCGGCGGGACCGGCACCAGCAGCACGGCGCAAAGCGCCCCCAGCACCTGCCCGGGCCCCTTCGGAGCGACGACCGCCATCGCGCCGGCGAGCGCCGCGCACAGCACCGCGTGGATCTTGAATGCCCGGATCTCCGCTGGCGTAAACGCGATGGGCGGCCGGTCGTTTTTCTCGTTCATGGGGTTCGGCATTCGGAACAGCAAAATCCAACGCGGTCCATGAAGAATCACCCCGCAGTTTCGGACTTTAGGCCCACCGACGGCAGCAGAAATTGAAACTCCGCGCCGGCGCCCTCGCGATGCCGGCAGGTGATACTGCCGCCGTGCGCCACGAGAATGTCGCGCGCGATCGCCAGCCCGAGTCCCGTGCCGGGCTTGGTCTGGCCGGGCACGCGGTAGAAACGGTCGAACACGTACGGGATGCTTTCTTCCGGCACGCCCGGGCCTTCGTCGACCACCGTGAAGCGCACGAAGCCCAGCGGGGCCTCGCCGGCCGCCAGCGTGATCGTGCCACCCGGTGGCGAATACTTCGCGGCGTTCGTCAGCAGGTTCATGAACACGTGCCGGATCCGCGCCACGTCCACCGCCACGGTGCGCCCGCCGGTGCCAGGCTCGATCCGCAGGAGCAGCCGCTGACCCGAGGCTTCGATCGCCGGGCGCGCCTCGTCGGCGATGGAGACCAGCAGCACCTCCACCATTTCATCCGTGCGCTGCAGCGCCGACACGCCGCCCTCGAGGCGGGCGAGGTCCAGCAGGCTGTCGAGCATCCGCAGCAGCCGGTCCACATCGTCGCGCACGCCCTCGAGCAGCTCACGCTGCTTCGGTTCCAGCGGACCGAGGTTCGGCTCCAGCAGGAGGTAAACCGCCATGCGCAGACTGGTCAGGGGTGTCTTCAGCTCGTGGCTGACCGTGCCGACGAGGTTGGTCTTCACGTCGTCGAGCAGGCGGAACTTCGTCACGTCCTGCAGGATCATCGCCGCGCCGTTGAACTCCGTGAGCTTGTCGCCGATTGCCAGGATGCGGGGCAGGTAATGCCGCTCCTCCCGGGCCACGCGCAGCGTCACGACCCGGCCGTAGTCGGTCGGCAGGTAATGCTCGCCCGTCGCCATCACCTGCGCGAGCGGCTCGGCCAGCTCGGGGGGAAAGCCCTCGGCAAACACCGCGGTCTGCGCCAGCTGCTCCGCCGCGGGGTTGCGCACGTTGTGGCTGACGTCACGCGAGATCACAAAGACCGGGTCGGGGGTCGACGTGAGCGTGGCTTCCATCGTCCGCTGGGTCCGCAGCACCTTGGCCATGGTCGCCTCCCGGTAGGCGCGCAGGTGGACCGCCATCGTGTTGAAGGCCTTGGCGAGCCGGCCGAGCTCGTCCTTCGAGGTGACCGGCACCTCGATCTCGAGATTGCCCTCGCCGAGGGCGACGGCCGAGCTCGTCAGAAGCTGGATCGGCCCGAGCAGCACGCGAGCGAGGCGCCAGGCGAGGACAAAGAACAGCACCACGGCCGCGCCCATCGCCCCGAGCAGCAGCCGCAGCGCCTCGTCCGTCCGGGCGCGCGCCTGTCGCCCCGCCGCGGCGACCTCCTCCTGCTCGTGCGCCCGCAGGGCATCGAGGGCGCCGTTCACGGCGAGGAAGGAACCGTTCGCGGCGCTGACCGCCGCCAGCGCGGGAAAACGCAGCCATTCATCCGCCGCCTTGGCGAAACCGGCGAAGTCAGAATCGATCTGCATCAGCAGCTCGGCCCGCCCGGGTTGCGGCATCGCCAGCAGTTCCTCGGACAACCGCCCGCGGAAACGCGCGCGCTCCTCCTCGAAGATCCGGCGGGACTCCGCCGGCGTTCCCACCCGGCCGGCGTTAAGGGCGGCGTCCATGCGGTTCAGCGAGGAGCGGAGGGACTCGACCACCTGGAGCGAGCGGAAATTCCGGCCCAGCACGTCCTCGACGGTCGCCCCCAGCTCCTGACTGGTGCCGAACGCGTAGACGCAGACGAGCAAGAACAAGAGCAGCAGCGGCAGCAGACCGAAGGTGAGTCGCGTGCGCAGCATGGCGGCGGGGAATCAGCCCAATCCCAGTTTCTGGCGTTTGCGGTAGAGCGTGGCGGGGTCGATCCCGAGAATGCGCGCGGCCTCGTCGAGATTGCGGGCCGAGGCCACGATCCGGCGGATGTGCTCGGCCTCTAGCGCGTCGAGCGTCACGCTCGCGCCCACGGTGGCCGTGGCGTCGCCGGACGCGTGGAACTGTTCCGGCAGGTCGGCGAGCGCGATGGTCTCGCCGGCAGACAGGATAACCGCCCGCTCGATCACATTGCGCAGTTCGCGCAGGTTGCCCGGCCAGGCGTAGGCGGCGAAGGCGGTGCGCACGGCCGGCTCGAAGCCCGTGAGGCGCTTGCCGAGCCGGGTGGAGAAGAACGCGAGGTAGCTCTCGGCAAGGCGGGCGAGATCTCCCGGGCGGTCGCGCAGGCCCGGCAGCACCACCTCGATCACGTTGAGCCGGTAGTAAAGGTCCTCGCGGAAACGCCCGGCCTTCACCTCCTCAGCGAGATGGCGGTTGGTCGCGGCGATCACGCGCACATTCGCCCGCCGCGGCTGCCCGTCCCCCACCCGCTCGTACTCGCGCTCCTGCAGGAGGCGGAGGAGCTTGGGCTGGATCGACGCCGGCAGCTCGCCGATTTCATCGAGGAAGAGCGTGCCGCCGTCGGCCAGCGCCACCTTGCCCGTGGTGTCGACGACCGCGCCGGTGAAGGCGCCCTTGGCGTGGCCGAAGAGTTCGCTCTCCAGCAGTTCCCGCGAAAGGCTCGGACAGTTCACCGTCACGAACCGGCCGTCGCGCTGGGCGCTGCGCCGGTGGATCTCGCGGGCGAGCACACTTTTCCCCGTTCCGCTCGGGCCGAGGACCAGCACGGTAGCGGAGGTCTCCGCGGCCTTGAACGCGATTTGCAGCGCGCGCTGGGCGGCCGGCTCGGCCGAGGCGAGGTCGAGCGCCGGCGCTTCCTCCGCCAGCTGCGATTCGAGCAGATGCACGCGGGAGGCTAGGGCCCGGCCCTGCTCCACCCGCGCCAGAACCGCCCGGATCTGGTCGGGGGTGAAGGGCTTCGGGATAAAATCAAACGCCCCGCGGCGCATGGCTTCCACGGCGGTGCTGATGTTGGCGTAGGCCGTGACCATCACGACCGGCAGCGTGGGCGAGGCCGCGAGCAGCTTGGCGAGGACATCGAGCCCGCTTTCAGCACCGAGATTTACATCGAGGAAACAGGCGTCGCAGCGCGCCTCCTCCAGCGCCTTCAGGGCCTTGGCGCCGTTGGGCGCGCCCACGACCTCGTGACCCATCGTCTCCACCGCCAGCCCGGTGGTCCGCCGGATGCCGGGTTCGTCGTCGATGATCAGGACGCGCATGTAAGGGGGAGAGTGCAGGTCCGGATGGAAAAGCCAAGGCGGGGTCGCTCGCGCGCCCCCGATCTGGTCCCGCTCCAACCAACCACCCCACGGGCATCTCTCCCTTGGGCGGCGAGTTGGATGCGAATCCAAACGCTCGGTCCCAGCGGGAAGGCGGTTTTTTGGGGGGCGCGCCGCAGGGCCGGATACTTCACCCGCCCGTGTCGCCGCGTGTTTTTTATCCCGGATTCTAGGATCGAATCGCCCCGAAAAACCCTGCAACGTCCCGGGCTCCCTCAAGATGCCCACTCCGCCCGCCCCAGTTTCCGTGCCCGCTGTTGTCGCCACCAAGGTCCCCGACTTGGAGATCAAGGATGCGCAGCTCATCTTCGAAGCGGTCTGGCAGAACCTCGAGGCCGATGTCGGACGGGAGAACCTCCGTTTTCCAAAGGAGATCCTGCTCCTCGGCGGCGCCCCCGGCTCCGGCAAGGGCACCAACAGCGACTTCATCGCCAAGGCCCGCGGCCTCACCTGCGAGCCCGTCGTCATCAGCTCCCTGCTCGACTCGCCCGAGGCCCGCCGCCTGAAGGAGGGCGGCAACATGGTAGGTGACCGCGAGGTGATCGGCCTGCTGCTGCGGAAGCTGCTGCACCCGGAGTTCCGTGACGGCGTCATCCTCGACGGTTTCCCGCGCACCAAGGTGCAGGTCGAATGCCTCAAGCTCCTCGTCGCCCGCATGCAGGCGCTGCGCCAGGAGTTCTACGACACCGCGCTCAGCATCCATTTCCGCCAGCCCACCGTGCACATCATGGTGCTGTTCGTGGACGAGAAGACCTCGATCGAGCGTCAGCTGAGCCGGGGGCGCGCCGTCAAAGCCCAAAATGAAGAGGTCCGCCGCACCGGGATCGGCGAGTTGCAGGAGGAACGGCCCACGGACTACGACGAGTCCCTCGCCCAGCGCCGGTACCGGGTGTTCAAGGAGCAGACATGGGACGCGCTCCAATCACTGAAGGAGACCTTCCACTACCACTTCATCAACGCCCAGGGCGATTTCGAGGAGGTCGAGCAGAACATCATCCGCGAGCTCGATTACCAGAGCACGCTCGAGCTCGATCCGCGCACGGTCGACCGCCTGCGCGGCGTGCCCGTCGCCCGGCAGATCATCATCCATGCCCGGCAGGAACTGGTGAAACGCCTCGACAGCTACGAACTCGCGCACGGCGCGCTCTTCGCCCAGGTCATCAGCTTCATCGAGACCAAGATCATGCCGATCGTGATCCGGCATGCGATCTCCGGCGTGGCGCACATCAACACCGAGGATCCCGTCCTCGAGAACCCGCTGGCGCTGGCGATGCTGATCGACGTGTTTTCCGAGCGCGGCTACCACGCGGCACTCGACCTGCACAAGATCGAGGTGCCGCACAAGGTGGACCTCTCAACCGGGGCCATCACCTGCCGCACCAAGAAGGTCTACCGGATCCAGATCCGCTTCAACGGCTCGGAAATCCGCCGCGGCTGATCGCCGCGGCGGTTCAGAGTTTTGAGGTAGGGCTGAAGCGGTGCTTCAGCCGCGATATTCCGATCACGGTTGAGGCACCGCCTCAACCCTACCTGCTCAAAACCACGTTCAGCATCTCCTCTTCGCGGAGGGTCAGCGCCGGCCGGTCGACTTTCGCCAGCACGGTACGGGCCTCGGTTGCCCGGCCGTTGGCCGCAAGGACCAGCCCATAGGTGAACGAACGCGCGGATGATGGGGTCATCTGCGCCGCCGCCGGCTCCAGCAGCGCCAGCGCCTCCCGCGCCCGGCCGCCCTGAAGCAGCAGGAACGCCGCGGTCGCGCGGTAGTCGGGATTATCGGGATGGGCCTCCCGATTCTGCCGGGCCGCTTCCTCGGCCCGCGGATCGAACCGGCCCACGAGGGCGGCGAGATACGCGTAATTGTTGGCGATCGCCGGATCGGCACTGCGGAGATCATACAGCCGGCGGAAGGTCCGGTGCAGGCCCTCCGCGTCGCGCGTGACCTGATAGTGGCGGGCCAATGCCCCCAGCGCATTCATCGCCAGCCCGGGTTGCCCGGCGGCGATCTCCCACAGCGCGACCGCCTCGGACTTCCAGCCCCAGGTGTAAACCACGCCGGCGAGGAACGCCCCCTGCCCGCCCTTGCGGCGGGCCGCCTCGGAGAGCGACTCCCACAGCTGGGTATACCGGCCGTTATCGCCCAGCTGCTGCGCCGCCAGCGCCTCATAGGCCTGCCGCATGAAATCGAGCCGCTCCCAATTTCCCTCGGCCGACAATTCGCGCAAAGCGCGCCAGTCGCCGGTCAACCGCAACGCATCCGCCCACGCCACCACCACCGGGGGAGCTCCCGTCACCGTGGCCGGCAGGCTCCGGGCCCAGCGGATGGCTTCTGCGCCGCGGCCGATTCCGGCCAGCCAGGACATGAGCTCTGTCACTCGACCCGGATCGAAGACCGCCGCCTTTTCCTCGGCCGCCAGCGCCGTGGTGAAGCGATCCGCGTCCGCCCGACTCAGCGCCAGCAGGCTGTTGAGCACGTCGCTCGTCCCGCGCTGCTCATGCGCGAGCAGCGCGTCCGCCCAACGCCGCATCCGGCCGGCATCGTTCGCCGCCACCGCCATCTCCAAGAGGGGCCGGAGCGCCTCAACCCCCCAGCTGGGATCGACCGCCCATTTCTCGAGCAGAGCGGCGCCGCGCACGCGCTCCTCGGGGACCGGACCGGCGGCCAGCACGCGACCGAGGGGAATCTCCGAGTCGGGCAGCACGCCGCCGATCCGCAGCGCGGCCTCGAAATGCGTTCGGGCCGAAGCCAGGTCGCCGCGGCGCCGCGCGATCTCGCCGGCGATGCGCTCCGCGCGCGCCGAGGGGGACTTTTCCCGCGCCAAGGCGCGGGCCACCGCGGTTTCCGCCTCCGCCAGCTGGTTAATCGCCAGCGCATCGGCCGCGTGGTTCAGGTGACGCACCGGATCGTCCGGAGTCATCCCGGAAGCTTGGCGCGAAAAAGTCAGCGCGGTCTGGGGCCGCCCCGCGTTGCGCGCGAAGTCCGCCGCCAGATCCCAGGTTTCCGGACGCTCGCCGGCAAGCTCGAGGGCCAGCTGCACTGCGGACTCCGCCTGTTCCAGTTTGCCCGCGTCGAGCCACTGGCGCGCGACGCGCAACGACCGGTTCTCCCGCCAAGTCGGAAAGTACCATCCCGCGCCGATCGCAACGGTGACGCCCGCCGCCGCGGCCACATAGAACTGAAGGCGAAAAGTCCGGCTGGATTCGAAATAGTTGAGGAATTGCCACCAGCGCTCGCGCACATCGAAAAAATACCGCAGACGCGCCAACCGCCACCGCAAGTCCTTCCGGAAGGGCGCCTGGGTGGCAAAGAACGGCGCTTCGGTTTCGTCGGGTTGCTTGTCGTCCATCGCGTTGCCGCGGTATTTTCGCGCGGATCGTCCGCCGCGCAACCGCCAAGTGCGGGGCTTGATTCCGAGGTAGGCTGAAGCGGTGCTTCAGCCGCGATCCATTTTCCAGCACGGCTGAGGCACCGCCTCAGCCCTACCGGCGCTAGCGCGCCAAATCCCGGACAAAGGCAGCCCCCGTCTTCAGCCTTCCCTCCCCGCCACCTCGCGCAACCGCCCGTACAGCTGCTCCAGGCGCGGCATCGCCGCGCCAGCCGCCTGCGCGCGGCGCAGGGGCTCGCCCCAGATCGCCTCGATCTCGACCGCGCGCCCCGCAAGGAAATCGACGAGGCTCGAGGGTTGGTACGGACCCATGGGGCGCGTCACGTCGATCTGGCCTTGGATGAATTTCTCCGGGATCACGTGTCCGAACCTCGCCGCGGCCGCCGCCACCTCGTCCATCAGCGCGCGCACCTCCACCGCCAACGTAGGATCGGCGAGGATGCGGTCGGTGGTGATCCCGCCGGCC
>CAIYFD010000112.1 GCA_903925425.1 uncultured Opitutia bacterium
CAACCCCGTTTATGTCCCAAGCCTCCCGGAAGCCCTGGTCAATGAAGTGGATCGTGCTCTCGATCGTAATCTTCGTCGTGGGCTACACCTTCGTCACGCTGCACTACCGCAAGTCGGACAAGTCCTTCGAGCCCTACCAGGACCTCAAGGACAAGGCCAACACCGGCCGGCTGCTCTCCGCCGGCTTCCAGCGATTCGCCCTCGGCTTTTCCCGGCCCACCGATCCGGGCCGCACGGGGGCCGCCGGCCGCGGCGCCGCCGCCATCGCCACCGGCCCGGGCGGCCTGCCCTCCGACCTCACCCAAGCCCTCATCGACCAGCCGCTGCTGCCGGTCTCGATCGACAGCGTGACCGCCGCCGCCAGCGCCTCCGCCGCCGAGCCCTACCTGATCCAGTTCACCGCCACGCTGGCCGACATGAAGCAGCAGCCCGCCGGCGGCCTGCTTTACCGCCGGGAAAAGGAACTCATCGTGATCCCGACCTCGGAAAAACTCACCGGCACGCTCCTCGCGCGCGACGCCGCGGCAACCGTTTTGCTCACCCTGCCGGCCGGCTCCCTGCCCGCCGGACAGTACCGGGTGACCGTCGCGGGCAGCCGCACGGCGCGGACCTGGACCCTGCAAGTGCATTGACGCGCCGCGTCGCATCCCCGAGAACCTGCGACCAACATACGATGAGCAACGGCAACGGCCAGACTCCCGCCCCGACACCTTCCGCGCAGGCGACGACGATCAAACCCACGGATCTCCGCGGGATCCTGCAGTACGTGCCGCGTTTCCAAGGGCAGATCTTCGTGATCGCCATCGACGGCGCGATCGTCGCGGACGACAATTTCAGCAACCTCGCGGTCGACATCGCCGTGCTCCGCAGCCTCGGCATCAAAGTCGTGCTGGTCCACGGCATCGGCCACCAGCTCCTCGAGCTGTCGGTCGCGAGGAACATTCCCATCACCAATGTCCACGGCACCGGCGTGACCGACGCCGCCACGCTGGACCTCGCCGTGCGCGCCTCCTCCCGCGTCGCCCACAGCCTCGTCGAGGCCCTCACGCAGAACTCGCTCAAGTGCGCCGTGACGAACGCCGTCCGCGCGCTCCCGACCGGCATCATCAAGGGCGTCGACCAGCAGTTCACCGGCAAGGTGGAGCGGATCGACAAGGACTTCATCGGCGAACTCATGGACCGGCAGGTCGTGCCGGTCTTCTCCCCGATCGCGTTCGGGCCCGACGGCCGCTCGCTCCGGGTAAACTCCGACCTGCTCGCCGCCGAGCTGGCTGAGTCCCTGCAGGCCACCAAAATTCTCTACCTCACCGCCGAGCCCGGCCTGATCATCGACGGCAAGGTGCGGCGCGAGATCTCGCTCGACGCCCTGAAGAAGCTCCTCACCGACAAACCCGAATCGATCGCCGAGGCCGGCCGGAGCAAGGCCGAGAACGCCGTGCGGGCGATCGAGACCGGCACGCCGCGCGTGCACGTGATCGACGGCGGGATCTTCGACGGCCTGCTCAACGAGATCTTCTCCGGCGAGGGCGTCGGCTCGCTCGTGTACGGCAATGACTACCAGCAGATCCGGAAGGCCCTGCGGCGCGACGTGCGCTTCATCTACAGCCTCACGCGGAGCGCGGTGAAGCGGGAGGAGCTCCTCCACCGCAGCCAGCCGGCGATCGAAAAAAACATCGAGCAGTTCTACGTCTACGAGATCGACGAGAACATCATCGCGTGCGTCACCCTCTATTTCTACCCCGGCAAGGTGGCGATGGCCGAGGTCGGCTCGGTCTACGTGCTGCCCTTCTACCACAACCGGGGCATCGGCAAGAAGATGGTCGACTACGCCTGCCTCGTCGCGAAGGAACGCGGCGCGACGCAGGTGCTTGCCCTCTCGACGCAGAATTTCGGCTTCTTCATCGACAAGTGCGGCTTCACCGAGAGCACGAAGGACATCCTCCCCGAGGTCCGGCTGAAGACGTATGAAGAAAGCGGCCGGAATCCGAAGGTGCTGATCAAGCAGGTCGGGTAACGGCGCCCAGATCCTCGATCATTTTTTAACCGCGGATTTAACGGATTTCTCGGATGGATCGAGGTAGGGCTGGGGCGGTGCCTCAGCCGTGGTCGGTCCGCCCTCCGCCCTCCGCCTTCTGTCCTCTGCCCTCGGCGGGCATCGCCCACCCGCCTCACCGATTCTCATCGATCCGGTCCACGCGGTAGAGCGGAGCATCCTCAAAGAGGCGCGTGGTATGGACCCGGCCGAGGAACTCGAAACCGATCACGGTGATACCCTCGGCGCCGCAGAGCGCGGCAAATTCCTGACTGGCGTAGATCTGGCCGCGCGGCGTGACCGGATTGATCCGGGCCGTGCGGGTGACGTGCGCCCCGATGCAGGTCTGGCGCGCCTGCACCGCATCCTCGAAGACAAACACCGGGCCGGCGTGCAGCGCGATCGTCACGCCGAGATCCGGCGGGAGCCCAAGCTTACCCCAGTCCGTCGCCTGCACGAGGTCACGGAAGCCCACGGCGAAACGCGCGGCGGCCTCGAGGTCGTCGAAGAGCAGGTGATGCGTGCCGCCCCAGATCTCGGCCACGGCCGGCTTGATCTTCAGGTCGGCGAGCAGCTGCGCGACCCGGCCCTTGAACTCGCGGATGTAGAGCGGGAGTTTCGCCTCGGTGATCCGGCGGTAGTTCAGCAGCTCGGCGTAGACGACCGCCTTGATCTCCTGGCGCACGTCGGGCAGCGGTCCACCCTTGGCCGCCGGGGCGGCGGACGCGGCCGGCGCCCCGGCGATGGCCGGCGGCGCGATGACATGCACGTCGAGGTTGCGCCGGCGCCAATCGGAGACGATCGACGCCGTGCCGCCGAGCGAGTCACCGCCCTTGCCGTCCCAGACGGTCACGGCGTGCAGGTCGAGCGTAAGTGAATTCGCCTGCAGCGCGGCAAGACCGGTCACGATGCGGTTCGTGTACACCAGGGCCTGCGCGGTGGCGGGATCGGAATCAGACGGCGCGGCCTCGGAGGCGTTGGCAAAAAGCACACTGTTGGCGGCGGCCAGCACCACGTGGAAACGTTTCTCCCAGTCGGGGCCGGCGAAGCCCACGCTCTGGAGCTTGAAGGCGTCGACCGGGCACGGGAGCACGAGGTTCACGCGCGCGCCGCGCTCGAGCATGCACTCGCAGAAAATCAGGTCGGCCCCGCAGGCGGCGGACGAGAAGCCGATGCCGGCGTTGATGGACTCGAGCTGGGCCTTGATCGCCGCGCGCACCTCGGATTCCCGGTCCGCCGGGAAGCGCGGCACGGTGCGGCCGGGGGCGTCAATCATGTGGCCGGCGAACACGACCACCGAGGGAAAATCAAAACACTGGTCGAGCCAGTCCCGGTCGAGCACCCGCGGCCCGGAGAAAAGGTTGCGGGCCCGCCGCTGGATCGAGGCGATGTCGCTCCAGCGCACCTGGGCGGTCGGCGCCTGCTTGAGCAGTCCGGCGATCGCCCGCGCCTGGCCCTGCATCGAGGCGAGGTCGCGCCAGCGGCCGCGGAACAGTTGCGCCGCCTTGCGATAGTGGATCGCGGCCCCGTCGGGATCCCCGAGATGCACGAGCGCCTCGGCCAGGGTGCCGTGCAGCCAGCCGTCGGCTGAATCGCGCAGGGCGGCCAGCTCGCGCCGGCAGGTCTCGGCCACCTTGTCGGCAACCTCGAGCGCCTTCGCATGCTCGCCCGAGGCGAGCAGGCAGAACGCCAGATTGATGCCTGGGTAGTAGGAATGTTTGAGATTGAACGCCTCGCCGTAGAACTCGCAGGCCTTCTGCAGGGCCGCGGCGCCCGCCTCGGCGTCGGCGGCGCGGCGCCAGAGCTCCTTGTGGATGCGGCCGAGCAGGCTGAGCGTCTCCTCATCCTTCGGCGAATCCTTCACCACCTCGGCCAGCACGGCCTGCGCGGCCTCGAGGGCTCCCGCCTGCGTCTGGGCCAGCGCGAGCTGCTGCCGGAGCGCGAGGTTGTCAGGGAAACGGTGCAGTCCGTCCTTCGCCACCTCGATGGCGGTGAGCAGTTGGCCCGAGGAGACGGCCTGGCGAACCATCGTCTCGTACTCCGCGATCTCCTCGGCAAAGCCCGCCGGTGAGCGCAAAATACCTTCATCCTCGGGGTTGGATCTCATCGCGCACAGGCTGGAGGAAGCGGCGGCGTGGGATCAATCATAGTTCGATGCGGCTTTGGCGCGCTTGGGGCGGAGAAGAAGAAGAAGAAGGGGAGACAAGGGGAGTGGGCGACCAGGCAACAATTCCGGTCGCCCCCTCTCCCACTCGCCTTGTCTCCAAGTCCTGCCCACCACCCCAATCATTGACCGCGCCCATCGCACTCCGTACTGACTTGCCCGCGGATCGTCCTGACCCCGTCCGCGCGACCCTGACACCCCTGTGATCCGCCGTTTCACCTCGATGGTGGGCCGCTGCCGGCCCTACTGGCGTCCCTATCTCATGGGGGCGGTGGCCCTGTTCGTCGTGGACGGGCTGGATGCCTCGGGACCGCAGATCGTGCGCTGGGCGATCGACCACTTGGTCCGCGTCACTTCAGGCAACGGCGCGGTGGCCGTCGGACCCGACAGTCCCCTCGCAGCCCGCCTGCCGGCCGCGTGGTTTGGACCCGACGCCTTCATGCACGGCATGTGGGTCTACGGCCTCGCGATGGTGCTGATCGTCGCGGTGACCGGGTTCTTCCGCTACTTCATGTCGATGGGTTTCGCCATCGGCGGGATCACGCTGTCGAACGACCTCCGCAAGCTGCTCTTCGGCCACGTCCAGCGCCTCTCGGCCACCTACCACGACCGGACCAAGGCCGGCGACCTGATGAACCTCGCGACGAGCGACATCAACGCGCTGCGCGAGTTCTACTGGATCGGGCTCTGGATCGGGCTCGATACGCTCTGCTACTTCGTCTTCGTGCCGGCCTACATGGCGGGCATCAGCGGGAAGCTGCTGCTCGCCAGCCTGCTCACGCTGCCGCTGATCCCGTTCATCGTGACCCGCCTCGCCGGCCGGATCGAGGATCGCTACGAAAAGATGCAGAGCCAGCTCGACACGATGTCGGAACGAGCGCGCGAAAGTTTCTCCGGTGCCAAGGTCGTGAAGTCGTTCGCCCGCGAGGAGGGCGAAGTGAAGACCTTCGCGAAGATGGGACAAGAGTACCGCCGACGCGCGATGCGGTTGTGCTTCGTCGAAGCCCTGGAGCAGCCCCTGCTCGTGCTCATGCTCGCCCTCGCCGACCTTGTGATCGTCGGCTACGGCGGCGTGCTCGTGCTGCGGGGCCTGGAGATCCAGCGCGCCCTCGCGGCGCAGGGAGCCGGCGCGGCCGAGATCGAGGCGGCGGTGCAGGCGGCCGGCGCGCTCACCGTGGGCGGCTTCGTCGCCTTCTTCAGCTACCTCATCCGCCTCAGCGGCCCGATGGTCGGGCTCGGCTGGGTCGTGAGCATCTACCTACGCGGGCGCGTCAGCATGGACCGCATCGAGGTCGTGCTGCACACGAAGCCCGACATCACCGATCCGGCGGATCCCGTGCCCGTGACGGAACTCCGCGGCGAGATCGAGTTCCGCAACCTCACGTTCACCTATCCCGGACGGAAGCCGGCCGAGGCGGCCGCAGGCGATTCTCCCTCTCCCCCACTCACCCCCTCCCTTGCCCTGACCGGCATCTCGCTCCGCGTGCCGGCCGGCAAGACCGTGGCGCTGGTGGGCGCTGTCGGCAGCGGCAAGAGCACCCTGCTCAACCTCATCCCGCGGCTCTACGACCCGCCGGCCGGGACCGTCTTCGTCGACGGTCACGACGTGCGCGACCTTCCCCTCGGGCTCCTGCGCACGCAGGTTGGCACCGTGCCGCAGGAGACGTTCCTCTTCAGCGAAACCATCCTCGAGAATATCGGCGTAGGCACGACCGGGACCACCCATGCCAACGCCGAACCAATAACCCACTACCAAGAACCTCCGCCCCGTGGCGCGGAAGCCTGGTTGCGCGACTGCGCCAAGCTCGCCCACCTCGACGAGGATGTGAACGCCTTCCCCAAGGGCTACGCCACGATGCTCGGCGAAAAAGGCGTCAACCTCAGCGGCGGCCAGCGCCAGCGCGTCGCCATTGCCCGGGCCATCGCCCGCCGGCCGCGCATCCTCCTCCTCGACGACTGCCTGAGTGCGGTTGACCCCCACACCGAGGCGCGCCTGCTCGGCAACCTGCAGGAGATCATGGCCGGCCGCACCACGCTGATCGTCAGCCACCGGCTGAGCTCGGTCGAGCGGGCCGACGAGATCATCGTGCTCGACGCCGGCCGCATCGCCGAACGCGGCACGCACGCCGAACTGCTCTCGCTCGGCCAGCGCTACGCCGAGCTCTGGGAAAAACAGCAGCTCGAGCAGGAAGTGGAGGAGACGTCATGAACCGACACTCCGAGAATCGACTGTGGCCCAGCAGCGCCGGTAGGGCTGGGTCGCCGACCCGGCCGGGATCGAGCGGATCGTCATCGCGGCTGAGGCACCGCCTCAGCCCTACCCTCGAACCGACATCGCGGCCGGCTCGTCGAGCCGGTCCTACCCTCGAACCATCTGACGTGCGGCCATGAGCGACAACTTTGAGGACGACCTGCGCCATGAGCGCATCAAGACCAGCACCTTCGACCTGGCGCTGCTGCGGCGGATGCTGGCCTACGCGAAGCCGTACCGGATGCGCGTACTGGCCGGCCTCGGTCTCGTGCTCGTCAGCGCGAGCCTCGCGGTGATGCCGCCGCTCCTCGTGGGCGCGATGGTGGACATCCTGTTCCGGACCGGCGAATCGCTGCCCGGTAATGCCGTCGCTCGCGTCCTCGGCTTTTTCGCCGGAGTCGACCCGGCGGCGATCCGGACAATGTCCGAAACGCGACTACTCGGGTCCTTCGGCGCGCTTTTCCTCGGACTGCGGGCCGGCGCCTTCTTCATCGACTGGGCGGGGGCCTATCTGCTGATGGGGCTCGGCCAACGAGTGCTGTTCGACATTCGCCAGCAGCTCTTCACGCACATTCATTCGCTCTCGCTGAGTTTCTTTCACCGCAACCCGGTCGGCCGGCTCGTCAACCGCGTGGCCTTCGATGTCGGCAACATGGAGCGCATGTTCAGCGTGGGGGTGGTCACGCTCGCCAAGGACGGGCTGATGCTCGTGTCGATCGTGACGCTCCTGCTCCTGATCGACGTCAAGCTGGCGCTGATCGTGATGTCGGTGCTCCCGCTGCTGATCACCGCAACGGTGGTATTCCGCCGCTTCAGCCGCACGGCCTACCGGCGCTGGTACGCGGCGCAGAGCCGGCTCAACGCCTTCATGGCCGAGACCATCGCCGGCGTGCGGGTCGTACAGCTTTTCCACCGCGAGCAACACCACGAGCAGATCTACGACCGCGTCGCGGCGGAATTCGGCCAGGAGTTCCTCGCCCAGCGGCGCGCGTGGGCGTGGTACCGGCCGCTGGCGATGACCTTCTCCGCCACCGGGGTGGGCCTGGTCCTCTGGGTCTGCGGCGATGCCGTGCTGCGCGGGAGCGGCCTCGCGCCTGCGGGCCTCACCGCGGTCGGGGCGATCTCGGTCGGCGTCTTCGTGAGCTACCTCCAGTACGCCGAGCTGTTCTTCCAGCCGATCCGCGACATCGCAGAGAAGATCGACATCGTGATCGGGGCCATGACGAGCGCCGAGCGGATCTTCAGCATCGAAGACCAGAAGGCCGAGGTGGCCGACCTGCCCGGGGCGAAGGACTTCGGCCGGCTGCGCGGCGAAGTGTGCTTCGACCATGTCGGCTTCGAGTACAAGCCCGGTGAGCCGGTACTGCGCGACCTCGATCTCAAGATTGAGCCCGGCCAGACCGTAGCGTTCGTCGGCCACACCGGCGCGGGCAAAACCACGATCATCAACCTCGTGAACCGACTCTACGACGTTACTTCGGGCCGCGTGACCGTCGACGGCCGCGACGTGCGGGAATACCAGCTGCAGGCCTTGCGGCGTCACATCGCCGTCGTGCACCAGGACGTCTTCCTCTTCGCCGGTACGATTCTGGAGAACCTGACCCTCGGCGACGAAAGCATCGCACGGGAACGGGTCGTGAATGCGTGCCGTCAGGTCGGGGCCGCCACCTTCATCGAGAAGCGCCCCGGCGGCTATGACGGGATCGTCGAGGGCGGCGGCAAGACCTTCAGCGCCGGCGAGCGCCAGCTCCTGAGCTTTGCCCGGGCGCTGGTCTTCAACCCGGCGATCCTGGTGCTCGACGAGGCGACGAGCAGCATCGACACTCATAGCGAGGAGCTGATCCAGGCGGCCCTGCGGACCCTGACCGCCGGCCGCACCAGCATCGTGATCGCGCATCGCCTGAGCACCGTCCAGCGCGCGGACCGGATCTTTGTCCTGCACAAAGGCCGCCTTGCCGAGGCAGGGACCCATCGCGAGCTGCTCGCGCAGCGTGGGATCTATTGGAAGCTTTACCGCCTGCAGTACCGGGACGCGGCGTAACCAAGCCCGGCTTAACCCACGGATTACGCGGTTCAAAAACGGATCGCGTCCCCGCCTGACCGGGCTGTTACCAATACCCCGGGCCGTGAGATTAAATCCGGCTTCCGCGGCCGGAATAACCCCTGCAGCGCGGGCTTCTGACGGGAGCCCACTGTGCCGGCCCAACCCACACCATGATGATGAAGACCTCGTTCTCACCGTTTCGCGCGGCCACCGCCGCTTTCCTCGCACTGAACTTCCTCGCCCAGACCGCGTTCGCTACCTGCGGCGGCGGCGGTGGTGGCGGCATGGGTGGCAGCGCCCCCGGCGGCGGCTCCGTGACCTATGTCGTGCCGTGGGTCGTCACCTCGGAGGGCAAGGTACTCCCGAAGGCGCCCGCGGGGTCCCTCATCGTGCTCTGGTTCCCGCTCACGGCCAAGGCGGCCGCCGACTCCGACATGCGCAGCTCGAGCGTCCTGACTCTCGCCGCCGCGCGCTGCGTGGCCGACGCCCTGATCACGTCCGACAACAAGACGGTCCGCGCCAAGTACGGAGTCACCGACGGCACCGAGGCCGCAATCCTCACGCGCCCCGATGGCTCCGAGATCGCCCGCGCCACCCTGAGCAAGAAGGGCGTGGTCGTCACGAGCAGTATCGAGAAAGCCCTCAGCACCGAGATCAAGACACAGGAGAAGGCGCTCACCCTCGTCCTCACCGGCGCCGAGAAGAAGGTGAAGGCCAAGGACCAGTCCGCCGTCGCCGAGCTCCAGCAGGTCTGGGGCGACCGCTGCCTCTTCCCCAGCCTCGGCAAGCGCGCCGCCAAGGGCCTGAGGACCCTCGGCATCAACGTCGACGCCGCCGAACTGAAGAAGTTGGGCATGGACAATCTCGCCGATCCCGACGTCACCGGTGTCCGCACCGCCGCCGTCGAGCGCATCATCAAGGCCGGCCTAAAAGCCGAGATCGCGGGTGATTTCGTCACCGCCGGCAAACGCTACAAGGAGGCCAGCGAGCTGGATCCCTCAGATACCACCGCCTTGCGATTCCTCGGCGAATACTACCGCCACCAGACCGGCCAGTGGGACCTCGCGGGGCGCGTCTTCAACCGCATCCTCGCGCAGCCGGCCGACCCGGTCGCGCGCGCCGTCGCCCTGCACGGCCTGGGCAAGATGACGATCCACTCCGGCAACTACGCCGCGGGCCTGGCCAAATTCCACGAGTCGCTCGAGGTCTTCCCGCTCGCCATCACCTACCGCAACCTCGCCGTCTACTGGTTCTCCGAGAAGGAGACCGAGAAGGCCGCCGGCTACATGCGCGAGGCCTTCGCCCTCAAGCCCAACGACCAGTACAACCAGATCTTCGCCGCCGTCTACCTCGCCGCCGCCGGCAAGAAGGACGAGGCCCTCGCGATCGCGAAGGACAACGAGAAGATCCTCGAGGCCAGCTACAACCTCGCCGCCATCTATGCCCAGACCGGCGACCGCAAGAAGGCGATGGAGATGCTCCGCCGCCACTTTGAGACCTACGAGCGCTACGACGCCGTGCGCGCAATGGAGATGAAGGAAGCCCGCGACGACTACATGTTCATCGCCCTGCACCAGGACCCGGACTTCATCGCCATGACCAAGCTGGCCCGTAACGCGTGGATGATCGGAAACGAGTTCTGCGACCCGGCTTCCCTCCTCGCCTCGCCCGAGGCGCCGCTGCGGCGGATGTGATTGCGCCGGCCATTGGCCGACGCCGGTGAAAGTTGAAGGCTGAAGGTTGAAGGACCAAAAGGCCTGACACCCAAGCAAGCGAAGGGCGGCCGTTTCGGCCGCCCTTTTTGTTTCGGAGACATGGTTTGAGGTAGGGCTGAGGCGGTGCCTCAGCCCTACCCTCCAATCCTCCCGCCTCCCACCTCCCGGCTATCAGCCCGGCTTTGGGTACAGCGCCGAAATCTGGAGGAGGATCTGCTCGAGCTGGCGGTAGTACTCATCCTCGTCGAGGCGGGCCTTGGTTTCGCGGAGGGCAGCGAGCTTCAGTTCGAGGGCGTCGCGCTGGGCCTTCACCTCGGGGCTGAGATTTTTCTCCAGGGCGCTGTGGATCAGCGCGAGCTGGAGCGCGCGCGGTCCGTCGGGCGTGGCGTTGTTCGCGGCGCGCTTGATGGCGCGAACCCCGCGGAACCAGTCGGGCGGCGTGCCAAGGCCGTCGCCGTTGTCGTCGATCAGCGGGTGCTCGGAGGCGAGGCGGCCCTCGGTCTTGTAGAATTCAGCGAGGTTGGCCGAGCCAGCGAGGAACGCCTCGAGCAACGAGACCTGACCGTCCTTGTCGAAGTCGCTGTCCGGGGAAAGCAGGGCCTTCACAAAATGGGTGCCGAAGCGGGTGTAGTTCTCCTCGGCCCCGCTGCGGGTGGCGGTGATGACCACGCGGCCGGCACCGGAGAGCTTGTTGAGGAAGGGCGCGCTCGCGGATGAGGTGTCGATAATGGCCATCGGCCGGGCGAAAGGCTTGAGCCATTCGGTGAGATCGGCGGTCGTGACGTCCGGCCCGCGCAGGTTGAACTTGGCCTCCTTGCCGTCGAAGGTGCCATGTCCGATCATCACGAGCCAGAGCTCGCCGCGTCCCTGCTTTGCCTCGGAAGCCAGCGCGGCCTGCAGGCGCTCGCGGTCCGTCGCCGTGGATGCCTCGGGACCGCCAATCAGGATGCCCTTGGCCCCGACCGATTTCACGATCTCGGCCCAGGCATCGGACTGGGCGGCGAAGACATTGCCGTACTCTTGGTCCCCCTCCACGCCCATCACCACGATCACGGTGGGAATGTCGGCGGTGGCAACGACTGACGTCGGAGCGGGATCCGCGGCCGCAGCGGCGGCGCGGACCGCCGGAGTGGACAGCGCCGCAAACGCAAGCGCGGCGGCAAGGCCCAGGACGGCGGGGAGCGGAGTCCCCGCCCTCCCGGTAGGGCGCGCCACTCCGTGGCCGCCGGATCGGGTAATCATAAATCGAGAATTGAAAATCGAAAATGACCTCATGGCATGCCCTTGAAGCGGCGGATGCCCCACTCGGCGAGCAGGCAGGCCAGCGCGAAGGCGAACATGGCCGGCGTGTGCCAGAGCGGATAGGACCAGGTCTCCATGACCGGGGCATGCAGGTTGGGGAGTTTCTTGACGAACGCCTCGAGGTCCGCGGCGGCGACCACCTGACCGCCGGTTTTCTGGGCGATATTCTCCAGCAAAGCGACGTTCGGCACGAGGGAACGGAACTCATCAGCGGCGGGATCGCTGCTGAAGCCGGCCTCGGCCTTGCCGATCTCGGCCCCGACGGAATTGGAAGCGACGGCGGTGACCTTGTAGCCGCCCGTCAGGCGGGGCACGTAGGTCGCTTCAAAGAGTCCCAGTTCGCTGGCGGCGGCTTCGGCGCGCAGC
>CAIYFD010000113.1 GCA_903925425.1 uncultured Opitutia bacterium
AGGAACACGATCGCGCGCTCCATGCCCGTCGGCGCCCCGGCGGCGATGAGTGCGTCGAGCCGCTGGCTTTGCTCGGCGTCGAGCACCCCGGCCTGAAGATCCTTGAGGGCCTTGTCGGAGACCGCGTCCCAGCCGTAAAGCGGTACGACCTGCTCGTCGAGCAGGCGCCGGGCCTTCTGCAGGGTCGCCGCGGGCAGGTCGAGGGCGGTGATCATTTCCGGCAGGCTCTTTCTGCCGAGCAGTTCGTTCCAGAGGATCGTGCTGCCGCTGGCGCTCGGTTGTCCGGGGGCGAACGCGGCATAGCGGAAGCCGTAGAAACCCCAGATCGTGCCGAACACGACCACCGCCTGCAGGGCCGCGGCCAGCGCGAACGCGAGCAGCTGCCGGCCCCGGCCGGAGAGTTCGCGCGGGGCGCCGATCCGGACGAGCAGCGGGCGGCCATCGATCAGGCGCGCGACGAGGAGGGTCGCCGCGATCGGCACGATCAGGATCGCCGACATCTTGGCGACGAACAGTCCGCCCACCGCGAGGGAGCTGAGGATGAGCCGGCCGGGCGAGAGCCGGTGCAGGAGGCCCCACCACGCCCACGTGGCTGCGAGACAAAAGAGGGCCGCGCAGGTGTCGGAGGTCATCAGGCTCCCGTTCGCTAGGATCGTGGGGTTGAGAACGCAGAGCAGCAGCGAGACCATGCCGCCAACGGGTCCGAAGATCCGCCGGGCGCAGGCCCAGACGAGCGCCGCGAGCGCGAGAGCCTGGAGCGCGGCGAACGCGCGGCCGCGGTGGAGCATGCCGGCCACGTCGTTGTCGAGGCGGTTGAACCACAGGTCGCCCACGGTCCATTCGTCCGGCAGCTTCCAAGCCGCCGAGTCTGTGGACGGGAAGGGATATTTCCCGGACAACAGCGGGATGGCGGCGACGCGCTGGGGAAGGTTGCCGTTCTCCGGGTTGAGCCGGTAGTCGTCGAACTTCCAGTAACTGTAGCCGGCCGCCGCGTGGACGGTCTCGTCGTAGGTCACGCTCTTGTTCCAGCCGACGGCAACCAGCAGTACCCAGAAACCCGCGAGCACCAGCAACGCGGCGAGCGGGCTCGTCACGCGCCGCAACCACGGATTCGTGGGAGCGCCGCCGGGTCCGGCCGGGGTAGGGGACGACATGGCGGAAAATCCTGCCCTTCCCATGGTCGACGGCAAGTCCGGGTGCGATCTGATGGTCGAGGCCGGTTTGCTTGGCGCGGGTCTTGCGGCGGGATTGGCGGGTTGGCACGTTCGTTCCTTTCATGTCCTGGATTCTCGCCAGCCTCGTCTCCGCCTTCTTCCTCGGGTGCTACGATCTCTCGATCAAGCACGCGGTGCGGGGCAACGCGGTGCTCCCGGTGCTGTTCTTCGCCACGCTCTGCAGCGCGGTGGTCTGGGCGCTGGTGATGGCGGGTCAGGCGATGGTGCCGGGACATTTTCCGGCGATGCTGGCGGTGCCATCGCTCACGGCGGCGCAGCACCTGCAACTGCTGCTCAAGTCGGCGATCGTGGCGTCGTCCTGGCTCTGCAGTTATTTCGCGGTGAAGCACCTGCCGGTCTCGATCGCGGCCCCGATCCGCGCGACCGGCCCGGTCTGGACCCTGATCGGCGCGCTGCTGCTGCTGCGCGAGCGACCGAGCTTCCTGGAGACATTCGGCATCAGCCTGACGCTGATCTCGTTCGTCGGGCTCTCGTTCGCGGGCAAGCGGGAGGGGATTCACTTTCACCGCGACAAATGGATCGGCTGGCTGGTTGCGGGCACGCTGTTCAATGCGGTCAGCGCGCTCTACGACAAGTTCCTCCTCGGCAGCGCCGGATTCACGGCCTCGACGGTGCAGGCCTGGTTCTCGGTTTATCTGGCCTGCCTCTTCCTGCCCTTTGCGGTCGGCTGGAAACTGCGCTGGTGGACGCGCCATGAGTTTCATTGGCGCTGGAGCATCCCGCTGATCTCGGGCGCGCTGCTGATTGCGGATTTCCTTTATTTCGAGGCCCTGCGGAATCCGGACGCCCTGATCTCGCTGGTCTCGAGTTTCCGCCGGGGGAGCACGCTGGTCGCGTTTGCCGGCGGCGTGTACCTCTACCGCGAGACCAACATCCGGCAAAAGCTACCCGCGGTGATTGGGGTGTTGCTCGGTATCGTCCTGACAATTCTCGGGTAGCAACGGTTTGTGGGCTGGAATGGCAGGATGGAAATGCATTCCGGTAAATTTCCCGCGAACCTTTTACCTACGTGTTTCTCGACCGTGATCGGCGTTGGCACCTGAGCTCGGGGAGCGCAGAGTCCGCACCATGGCCCGCACGATCCTGGTCGTCGACGACAACGCTCCTTTCCGCGGCATGCTGAAAAGCATGCTGAAGATGCGCGGCTACGAACCCGTGGTCGCCAGCACCGCGGCCGAGGGTTTGCAGCTGGCCGCAAATCCCGCAATCGAGGCCGTGCTCGTCGACTTCGACATGCCGGGGACCAACGGGCTGGAATTCTGCCGCCAGCTCGGGGAGCAGAACCGAGCGGCCGGCCGCGACGTCCCGACGTGGATCATAACCGGCGTGCTCGATCCGGAAGTGGGCAAGAGAGCCGCCGATGTCGGGGCACTGCTCGTCGTGCGCAAGCCTATCAACGTCGATGCGATGTGTGGGATGCTGGAGCGGGAGTTCGCCAAGCGGTCCCAGGGCGGCAGCTCTTAAACGTCCGTCGCGGTCTGAAAGACGCGGGACGTAAGATCGGGGCGCAAGCGCACCGCGAGCACGTCGTGCAGTTTTTCCAGCTGACGCTCGCTCTGCGCGAGGCGCGGCGTGTCCGCGACCTGCAGGAGCATGCGGCTTTCCGCGCCGTCGCCGACCGGCGTGCACAGGATCGAGTCGAGGTTGAAGGCGCGGCGGGCGAAGAGCCCGGTGATGTGGGACATGGCGCCAGGATGATTGCGGACACGGAGTTCGAGGATCATGGGAATGGGAAGACTTAGAAGACTTAGAAGACTTGGAAGACGTGGAAGACGTGGAAGACGTGGGAGACGTGGGAGACGTGGGAGACGATGGGACGATGGTGCCCCGAGCCTATGCAGTCGGATTTAACCACGGATTACACGGATGGCACGGATTCGGACTCAGACCACCGAACCGGTTTGGACAGAAGGTCGCTGAGGAAAGAGAGCTTCGGTTGCGGCATTTTCCTTGTGCTCCATGCACTCCTGGGAAAATGCCCTGGATCGCGCCCTTATCCGTGTAATCCGTGGTTAAAATGCATGGTTGATTCAGGCGGGTTGGTGGTCGTGGTGTTCGATGGTTTGCCGGTTGGCGGCGCCGGGCGGCACCATCGGCAGCACGTTGGCGGTGTCGCTGACGGGGATGTCGATCACGCAGGGCCCGGGTTGGGCCAGCGCCACGGCGATGTCGCCGAGCGGGTCGCGGGCGTTCGCGGCGATGCGGTGGCCGCGCACGCCGAAGGCGCGGGCGAGGGCCGCGAAGTCGGGTCCGGTCGCGAACCGCGAGGCGGCGAAGCGTTTTCCGAAGAAAAGCTCCTGCTGCTGGCGGACCAGTCCGAGCTGCGCGTTGTTGAAGATGAGCACGGCCACGGGCAGGTCGTGGTCGGCGAGCGTGGCCAGTTCCTGGATGTTCATCAGGATGGAGCCGTCGCCGCTGATGCACGCGACGCGCCGCCCGGGCGCGGCGAAGGCGGCGCCGATGGCGGCGGGCAGGCCGAAGCCCATCGTGCCCAATCCTCCGGAGGTGAGAAAGGTGCGCGGACGGCGGAACGGGTAGGCCTGGGCCACCCACATCTGGTGCTGGCCGACGTCGGTCGTGAGGATGGTGTCGGCCGGCAGCACGGAGCCGAGGAAGCGGCAGAGGTTGACCGGGTGCAGCGGATCCTCGGCGCGCGGCGAATGGCGAAGCGGATGCTGTGCCCGCAGCGATTGGGCGCGGGCCAGCCACGCGGCCCTTTCCGCGGTCGGCTCGCTTCGGTCCGGCGCGGCCGTCATCCGGTCGGTCAGGCGGCGGAGAATGTCGGCGGCGTCCCCGACGAGACCGAGGAAGGCATTTTTGATCTTCCCGATCTCGGCGCGGTCGATGTCGATGTGGGCGATGGTCGCGCGCGGACAGAACTCGGAGACCTTGCCGGTCGCGCGGTCGTCGAAGCGCGCGCCGATGGCGAGAACCACGTCGGCCTCATCGAGCAGCGTGTGCGTGGCGCGGGAACCGTGCATGCCGAGCATGCCCATGAAGTGCGGATCGTCGTCGGGAATGGCGCCGAGGGCGTTGAGAGAACTGACCACCGGCGCACCGAGCCGTTGGGCGAGCGCCAGCGCCAGCCCGGACGCGCCGGAGGCGATGACGCCGCCGCCGAGGTAGAGCACCGGCCGCGAAGCGCTGGCGAGCAGCCGCGCAAGTTCGTGGATCGAGGCCGCGGCACAGGCGGGCGTGGGCAACCTGCGCCCCGGCTCGGGCCAGGCGTCGTCGGCGATCTCGATGGTGGCGTTCTGCACGTCCTTGGGCAGGTCGATGAGCACGGGTCCGGGCCGGCCGGACTCGGCGATCTGGAAGGCGAGCGGCACGATCTCCAGTAACTCGGCGGGCGAACGCACGAGGAAGTTGTGCTTGGTGATGGGGACGGTGAGCCCGTAGGTGTCGACCTCCTGGAAGGCGTCCGTGCCGATCAGGGACTGCGGCACCTGCCCGGTGATGGCGACGAGCGGCACCGAGTCCATCCGTGCATCGGCGATGGCGGTGAGTAGGTTGGTCGCGCCGGGGCCGGAGGTGGCCACGCAGACGGCGGCGCGGCCGGAGACGCGCGCCATGCCCTGCGCGATGAAACCCGCGCCCTGTTCATGGCGCGCGAGAATGTGGATGATGGTGCTTCCGTGGAGCGCGTCGTAGAAGGGCAGGATCGCGCCGCCGGGAATGCCGGGCAACAGGGCGATGCCTTGGCGTTCGAGCAGCCGGGTGAGGAGGGTGGCTCCGGTGTATTGCATGGTGGGATGAGGTTGCGGGTTGATTCCCGCCTCGTTCGCCGCCGCCGGATCAGGGCAAAAAAAAGCCCCCTCCGGCGCGACGCCAGAGGGGGCAAAGTATTCTGATTTTATCAGAAGCCCTCTCGGCGCGCGGCGCGCACGACGACTACGACGGCGACGAGGCCGAGCAGAGAGACGAGGGCGTTGGTGCCGGAGAGTTTCATCAAGACAGGGTGGAACGGGGTATTTCACGGCGGCCGCTTGTCAAGGCTGGGCTTTTTTGGGCCGCGGCGCGGGACGTTATGGTCCCCGGGCAGCCCGAAGTTTGGCCAGTGCCTCGTCGAGGGACTGATCCTCCATCCAGAAATCCGCGTGCTCGGTGCGGAATGCCTCGAGGGCGCTGATGACGGAGGGATCGCCGATTTCTCCCAGAGCCGCCGCCGCTTCCGCGGTGACCCAATGGGCTTCCGCGGGATCGAGCACTCGCGCCAGCAGGGACGGCCCGGCGTCCTTCGCCTTGAGTGCGCCGAGAGCATGCGCCGCCGCTTTGCGGACATCCTCATCGGGGTCCTCTTCGAGACGGCGCCGGAGAGAGGGCACCGCACTGAGGTCGCCAGCCAACCCCAGGGCTCTGGCCGCGGCTTCGCGCAGCACAAACTCCCGGAT
>CAIYFD010000114.1 GCA_903925425.1 uncultured Opitutia bacterium
CTTTATACTCCGGACACCTACGTCGACATGTGGGCGGGCGGGGCCCGCTACGCCACCTCCATTGGCGGCAGCACCACCGCGCGGAAGGTCTACAAGGTCGATGCCACCCATCCCGCCACGAAGGACTGGCCCGATGGCCTGTCCGTGACGGACGAGTTCTTTCAATTCAGCCGCAGGAATCCGACCGACAAGAATTCGAACCTGCCCGGCATCGACCGGACCAAGGTGCATTCGCTGCTCGACGCCGACATTGACGGACAGCGCCAGCCGGTCGCCTGGACCAAGATGCAGGGCAAGGGCCGCGTGTTCTACACCTCCCTCGGACATCGCGACGACGTGATGCTGGCCGGCACCCCGGCAATGGATGGCAACACGAAGGTCAACGCCGACGAGGTCTCCGCCGCCTACCAAACGCATCTCCTGAACGGGATTCGCTGGGCGCTCGGCTTGGTCGACGGCAGCACGGCCACCGGCAACGCCAAGTAGGCGGGGTTGCCCGGCGTTTTCCGGCTGGCCTCGGGCGATTGAAAATCGCCAAGCGGGGCGGCCCGTCCTATTGGGTGGATGTCCGTAGTGTTAACCCCCACGCCCATGAGCCCCTTCGTCCTTGCTTCGTCGCGCCTCGCGATCGTCACCCTCGCCCTCACCTGGTCCGCCGCGCTGCTGCGGGCCGACGACCCGCAAACCGAGCGGCGCTATCTCTCGGGCCGCGGCCCCGCCGACGCCGTGCCGTGGGAGTTCACCGTCACCGGTGGCCGGCGTGCCGGCGAGGCGACCACCATCCCGGTGCCGTCGCAATGGGAACAGCAGGGATTTGGCACCTACAATTACGGGCAGGACCAGGACAAGGCCGCCGAGCACGGTCTCTATCGCACCCGCTTCCCGGTGCCCGCGGCGTGGCGCGGACGGCGGATTCAAATCGTGTTTGACGGCGTCATGACCGATGCGGCCGTCACCGTGAACGGCCGTGCCGCCGGTCCCGTGCACCAGGGCGGTTTCACGCGCTTCCGTCTCGAGATCACTCCGCTCGTGAAGTTCGGCCCGGGGGCGGAAAATGAGAACGTCCTCGAGGTCAACGTCGCCAAGGTTTCCGCCGACGCCCTCACCGAGACCGCGGAGCGCGGCGGCGACTACTGGGTCTTCGGCGGCATCTATCGTTCCGTCTATCTCGAGGCACTGCCGGCCCAGGCGATCGATCAAATCGCGATCGACGCCCGCGCGGACGGCTCGATCTCCGCCGACGTGGCGCTCGGCTCCGTGCATGGCGGACGGACCGACGGGCCCGCGCTGGTTCCCCTGCGCCTCGAAGCCCAAGTCCTCGATGCCGAAGGGCGGCCATTCGGCGCACCGTTCTCCCAGGCCATTCCGGCCGGCGGCGGCGGCCGCGTGCGCGTGACCGGCCGGGTCGACGGGCCCAAGCTCTGGTCCGCGGAAAAACCCGCGCTCTACTCCCTGCGCGTGACGCTGCGCCGCGGCGAGGAAACGCTGCACGTCACCTCGACGCGGTTCGGTTTCCGCACCTTCGAAGTCCGCGAGGGCGTGGGGCTTTTTCTCAACGGCCAGCGCATCCTTCTGAAGGGCGTCGACCGCCACAGCTTCCGCCCCGAGACCGGCCGCGCGCTCACCCGGGAGGATTGCTACGATGACGTCCGTCTCATCCGAGAGATGAATATGAACGCCGTGCGCATGTCGCACTACCCGCCGGACGAGGCCTTCCTCGAGGCCTGCGACGAACTCGGCCTCTATGTCCTCGACGAACTCAGCGGGTGGCAGCACGCCCACGGCACCCCCATCGGCCGGTTGCTGGTGCGCGAGCTGGTCGAGCGGGACGTCAACCACCCCGCGATCCTGTTCTGGGACAATGGCAACGAAGGCGGCTGGAACCGCGACCTCGACGGCGAGTTCGCGCTCTACGATCCCCAGCAGCGGCGCGTACTCCAGCCGTGGAATCTCCACGACGGCGTCGATACGAAGCACTATGTTTCCTTCGGCGAGTTCACGCGCCTGCTTCAGGGTCCGAATCTCGTCATGCCGACGGAGATTCTCCACGCGCTCTACGACGGCGGCGGGGGCGCCGGTCTCGAGGACTACTGGCGGGCGCTATCCGCCTCGAAGGTCGGCGCCGGCATGTTCATCTGGGATTTCGCTGATGAGGCGGTGGTGCGGACCGATCTCGGTGGGAAACTCGATGCCCACAGCACCTATGCGCCGGACGGGATCCTCGGGCCGCATTTCGAGAAGGAAGGCAGCTATTACACGCTGAAGGACGTCTGGTCGCCGGTGCAGTTCGACACCCCCGTCCTCGGCGGCGAATTCCGCGGCGTGATCGGCGTGCACAATCGCTACGATTTCACTTCGCTCACCGAGGTCCGCTTCCACTGGCAACTGCGGCAGGTCTCCCCGGCCGGGGAAAGGATTCTGACGGAAGGCGCCGCCGTCGCACCTGCCGTCGCACCGCATGCCGACGGTGAGCTGCGTTTGACTCTTCCCAACAACTGGCACGACGCGGATGTACTCGCGATGACCGCGACAGCCCCGGACGGAACGGAATTATGGACCTCGACGTGGCCCACGGCCACCAGTGAGCCACGGCGGCTCGCGGCACTGGCGGCCACCGGGACCGTGCCGGCGACCGTCACGGTCGGCGCCACAGAGGGCAGCATCAGTCTATCCGGCAGCAATGTCACCGCGGTGTTCGACGGCACGACCGGCCTCCTCCGCCGGGTGCAGCGGGCGGGCAAGGCGTGGGCGTTGACGGACGGACCACGGCTGACCTACGGGCGCCGACCCACGACCCCGAACAACAGCGTGGCCTGGCTGCCCTGGGTCGCGTCCGACTCCGCCGCCCTCACCCGCCACACGGCGCAGCCCGGCCTCGCGAATGTCGCCGAAGTCGAGATCGACAACCTGCGCGGCAACGCCGCCTGGGGCGGCTTCAAGCTGGAGCTCAGCCCCGACGGAGCGACGTGGCACACCATCTACGCCGGCACCCGCCGGCCCGGCGACGGGCTGCGGTACGAGTTTCCGCCCCAGCCGGTGGCGGCTGTGCGCGTGAGCGACCTGCGGCGCTTCGACGGCGCCGTGGGCGGGCTCAAAACCCTGCAGATTGGCTATGCCGCTGGCCGCTTTCCGAATGTCCCAGCGACGCCGGCAGTCGTGACAAGTGGCACCGAGCGGGAGGCCGGCACGGGAGCGACAATCGCGTGGCTGGAGACGCAGGGCGGACCGTCGGGCTTGGAACGGGCGCGTTGGACCATGCGCGGCGACGGCTCGCTTCGCCTCGACTACGCCTACTCCCTCGAGGGCGAGTTCACCTATCACGGCGTGACGTTCGACCTTCCGGAGGAACAGATGACCACCTTGCGCTGGTTCGGCGAAGGCCCGGCGCGGGTCTGGCAGAATCGACTGCGCGGAACTTGGCTTGGGCTGCACGAGACGAAGCGCACCGCCCAGCAGCCGGGTGAGGCATTCATCTATCCCGAGTTTGAGGGCTACTTCGCGGGCGTGCGCTGGGCGCAACTCGCGACTTCGGCCGGTGTGCTCACCATCCAAAACGCCCAGTCGGAAAACTTCCTCCGGGTCGGCACCCCGCGGGTGAGTCATCCCAGCACGACCATCGATTTTCCCTCCGGCAACGTGTCGCTCCTTCACGCGATCCCGGCGATCGGCTCCAAGAGCAAACCCGCCGAGCAGGCCGGCCCCCAGAGCCAGTGGGCCAAGGCGGCGGGTCGCTACACCGGCACCGTGGTCTTTCGCCTCGGCGAATGAGGCACCAACGCCCTCGTCAGCCCAGCCCGCCCAGCAGCGCCTTCAGGCGCGCACAGACCTCGGGACCGCCCGCGAGGTAGGTGATGGGTTTCATCTTCAGGTCGAATTGGCGGATGGGTAATTGCTCGCCGTTCAGGAAATGCACTTCCCCGCCGGCCGCCTGCATCAGCGGGATCGCCGCGGCGAGGTCCCAGATCTTCACGTTGAAGTCCACGCAGCCATCGAGAATTCCCGTGGCCGCATAGGCCAGGTGCAGCGTCGCGCTGCCCAACCCGCGAATCTTGAACTCAGACATCACCCCGCTGGCCATCGCCAGCAGGGCCTTGTCGCTCGGGCTGTGCAGTCCGATCAGCGAGGAACGCGTGATCGGGGCGGACGACACCCGCACGAGCCGGCCGCCGTCGACCACCCCATGGCCCGGCCCGCCGACGATCAGCGAGCGGCGGCCGAAATCGTACACCACGCCGTACACCGGCACACCGTGCTCGACCAAGCCCAGCGAGATCGCGCACTGCGGGATCCCGAGAGCGAAGTTGTTGGTGCCGTCGATCGGATCGAGCACCCACGCAAAACGCGCGGTCACGGCGATCGGCTTCTGGGACTCCGTGAGTTCCTCGCTCAGGTACTGGTCCGCCGGAAACTGGCGCGCCAGCTCGGCAAAAATGCCCTCGGAAATCGCGACATCCGTCGCCGTGACCCGGGTGCCGTCGGACTTCCACCGGCTCTCCACGTTGCCGAAATCCTTGTGCAGGCGGTCGGTCTGACCAAGCACGGCCTGCTGGGCGGCTTGGATGCGGGCATTGAGTTCAGGCGACATGCTCCACCACGAAAGCCCGATCAGCGGGAAAACCAAGCCAAACGAAGTCCTCCGAACCACGCCTTGCTCCCCGCGAAACAGCCAAATGACACGCGATGAACGGAAAATTCCCGGGCCGTGGCGGATCGCGGCGTGGGGCGGTCCGACGTCGCGCCCTTCAACCCTTACGGCAAAAGCTAGTCCGTTTTCTTTTTCAACTGCCCCGCCGGTCGCACCGCGGGGCCGTCCTGGCGGCCGTTGAGCGCGTCCACCACCCCGGCCAAGCGGCGGCGCCTTTCGTTGGTCTCGGCGAACATCTCGAGCTGCGCCGGCTTTTCGTCCACACCCGAGAACTTCACTCCGACCAGCCGCAAGGGCTGGCGTTTCCACCACGCACCGCGGAGCAGTTCACCCACCAGCGGATAAAACGGCTGCTCTAGGTCGGTCGCATCCGCGAGGCTCCGGCCGTGCGATTCGTGTGAAAAATCCGGATAGCGCACGCGAACCGTCAGGGTCCGCACCCGTTTTCCGTCCTTCCGAATCACCGGCATCAGGTCGTCGACCATGCCCTTGGCGATTCGCTCGACCTCCTCGAAGTCGGACAGGTTCACCCCGAACGTCTGCTGCTGCCCGTAACTCTTCGCGTCTTCCCGCTCCGTCTCCACCGGCCGGTCGTCGATCCCGCGGGCCATCGCCCGGCAGTCCTCCACCCCGCTGCCCAGGATCGGCTGCAGCCGGGCCGCCGGGGCCTCGACCAGATCACGCACGGTCCTGAGGCCCGCCGCCACCAGCAGGGCCTC
This sequence comes from uncultured Opitutia bacterium, assembly GCA_903925425.1. Taxonomy (GTDB): domain Bacteria; phylum Verrucomicrobiota; class Verrucomicrobiia; order Opitutales; family Opitutaceae; genus CAIYFD01. The sequence goes on from CAIYFD010000114.1 coordinate 5,365, forward strand.
GGTCTTCGGGC
>CAIYFD010000115.1 GCA_903925425.1 uncultured Opitutia bacterium
GGCCTCCATCTGCGCCTGGAGCGAGGAGGGATAGGTGCGCTTGTTGGCGTAGTAATAGGTGCAGACCTCGGTCGTGATCGTGAAACCGGGGGGCACAGGAAGATTGATGCGCGTCATCTCCGCGAGATTGGCGCCCTTGCCCCCGAGGAGATTCTTCATGGAGCCGTTGCCGTCAGCGCGGCCCGCTCCCCAGGTGTAGACGTATTTCGGGCCCTTCTTGGAGGGGGATTTGCCCGGCTTGGCAGGCTTCTTGACGGAACGGCTTTTGGATTTTGCGGCCATGGATGTGGGTTGTTCTGGTTGGGAAAAACATGCGCCCCGCGGCGCAAAAAAGGGCCTTAGGGCATAGGCGCCGCGTGGGGGCTGTCAACGCGGGAGCGGGAAACGGGCGCAGGAGCGGGCCGGCGCTCGGGCCGGTCGGGGCCCGATGGGCCCCATAAGCCCTTTAGGGCCTATGGGAAAAGATGGTTTTGGGGCCGGTAAGCCGGATTCTGTTCCTCCGGCTTTCGCCGGATTCGGTCGTCATTTCTCTCGGGACCGCCTTGCGACGGACCAGCCCTCCGCCGCGCGTGCGCCGAAGCGCGCGATCAACGGAGGATGCGGCATACCCGCGGCTATTGGACGGGCCACCCAGCCGCCTATTTTGCCTTGCACCGGAAGGGGTTTGTCCTGCCGCCGGCGTTGCCGCTGGCGCGGTGGGCTCTTACCCCACCTTTTCACCCTTACCCTGCGAAGTACCGCTTTCGCGGCACCAAGCAGGGCGGTATATTCTCTGTGACACTGTCCGTCACCGCGCCTTGAAACGCGGTGCCCGTGCTTGGCGTGAACCTTGCACGGCATCCTGCCCTATGGTGTCCGGACTTTCCTCTCCGAACTCTGTCGGGCGCGGCATTACCCGCGCCTTGGGATCAAAGAACTCGGAGCGACGACCAGGCCCCAAAACCAAGCCGGCAGCCTGAACCACGTCTTTCCCATGGCAAGCCCGCCGGCAGGCTGCCGGCCTGGTTTTCAGTTCAGGGTTCAGAGTTTTGGGTTTTGGGTCTCGATCCTCGGCTCAGAGCGCGCGGTTCCGTTCGCCGCGAGTGCCTGCTGGTGCCGGGTTGCCCAACTCAGAACCCAAAACCGTGAACCCAAAACGGTGCGGGCGGATCGTGTATTGGCAGCTAGGCCTGCCAATACACGATCCGGCCGCACTGGTCGCAGACCGGCAGCTTGATGTCGGGGTTCTTCCCGCGGGACGCGGACTCGACCTCGCTCGAAACCTTGAGGTGGCAGCCGCCGCACTTGCCGCCCTGGATCGGGACGCAGACCGGCTGCTTGTGGGTGGCCACCCGGTCGTAGATCTTCAGCGCAAATTCCTCGATCGGGGCGCGGGCGTTGGCGACCTCGGCGCGGGCGGACTCAAGCTCGACCGCCGTGTTTTTTTCCTTCTCCTGGAGATTGCGGATGCGCTCCTCGTGGCCGGCGATGTTCAGCTTCAGGACCGCCTCGGCGGCGACGAACTTTTTCTTGGCCTCATCGATCTGGTACATGACCCGGAGCTCCTGCTCCTCGAGGGCGCCAATGCCCTCCTGGGCGGTGATGATCCCGTGGCCGAGGGCCTGATACTCGTCGTTCTTCTTCACCTGCATCTGCTGGTTCTTGTACTTGGCGATCTTTTCCTCGGCGGAGCCGATATCGACCTCGAGCAGCTTCTTGCGGCTCTCAAGCTCCTTCACCTCGGTGCGGGCGCCCTCAATGGCGGCTTTTTCCGCGGCGATCCTCTGCTCGACCGCGACGATTTCGCGGGGGGCGGCCTTGAGCTGGGCCTCGAGGGTCAGCCGGCGCACATCGCGATCCTGAAGCACAAGGAGCTTTTCAAGCGCAGGGGAAAGCATGCTGCGAAAGTCGGGAGTCCCGAGCCGGGAGTCCAGAGCGAAGACGATTTCCGGCCAGTCCTCCGTCTTCCATCTCCGCCCCCGCCGCTAGATGTAGTACATCTCCTCGACGTCGCCGGCCACCAACTGGTCGAGCGTGTGCTCCTTCGCCCCGGCGATCAGCGCGGCCCGGACCGCCTTCCAGGCTTGGGCAACGCGCCGCCCGGAATGCCCGGCGGCATCGCGGCCGGGATCGAGCAGGTCGCCTTCCATGAGCACCGCGATGTCGTAAAGGGAAATTTCCTCCGCGCTCCGCGCCAAGGCATAGCCCCCGGCCTTGCCCCGCCGGCTCGTGATCAGGCCGCCCTCGCGCAATTCACTCATGATCTGCGCGAGATACTTCGGCGGCACCGCTTCCAGCCGGGAAAGGCTTTCCACATGCGCCAGCTTCCCGGCGGCGTGCAGCCGGGCGATCTGGGCCATGACCCGGCAGGCATAGACGGTCTTAACGGACAATTTCACGGGAAAACTGGGACGGTATGACCCAATCCCACCCCGGCAAACGTAAATGTCCGGACCCCGCAGCCGGCTTTGTCCGTGGGGGGACAGCGGGGGCCTGCTCGGCGGCCCGCAGGGGCAAAAAGAGCGGCCGTTTTCGGCCCAAGATTTATCAAAAAAACCCTCGCGTGGGCGGCCGATTCCGCCGAGATTTTTTTGTCCTATTTCCCCCTCCCAAGACCCTTCGATGTCCGACCAAACTCCTCCGGAAAATCACTCTGAAAACAAGCCCCTGACCGAGACGTACGACTCGTCAAAACTGGGCAAACTCGAAGGGCTGGAGGCTGTCCGCAAGAAGCCCGGGATGTACATCGGCGGCACCGACGAGCGGGCGCTGCACCACTGCGTTTCCGAGGTGCTCGACAACTCGGTGGATGAACACCTCGCCGGCCATTGCATGCGGATCGAGGTGAACATCCATGTCGACGGCTCGATCAGCATCCGCGACAACGGCCGCGGCATCCCGGTCGATATCCACCCGACCTACAAGGTTCCCGGCGTCGAGATGGTGCTCACCACCCTCCACTCCGGCGGCAAGTACGGCCAGGGCGGCTACAAGTTCTCGGGCGGCACCCACGGCGTCGGCGCCAAGTGCGTCAACGCCGTCTCCGAATGGTTCGAGGTCGAGGTCTCGCGCGGCGGCCAGGTCCACCACATGAAGTTCGAGCGCGGCAAGACCGTCCAGAAGCTCGAGGTCATCGGCAAGGCCCGCGGCACCGGCACCTACATCACCTTCAAGCCGGACGCCGAGATTTTCCGCGACACCACCGTCTTCCAGTCCAGCCGCATCTCCCAGCGCCTGCGCGAGCTGGCGTTCCTCAACTCCGGCTTGGAGATCGTCTTTGTCGACGAGCGCCCCGCCGAGGCCAAACCCGAGCGCTACTTCTACAAGGACGGCGTCGAGGAGTTCGTGAAGCAGATCAACACCGGCAAGACCCCGCTCCACCCGAAGCCCATCCGCATCGTCAAGGAGACGAAGCTGCAGCTCGACGAGAAGCCCGCCGAGATCCACTGCGAGGTCGTCCTCCAGTACAACGACACCTACAACGATCAGGTCCTCTGCTACACCAACACCGTCCACAACCCGGATGGCGGTACCCACCTCTCCGGCTTCCGCAGCGCCCTCACCCGCGCCATCAACCAGTTCGCCAAGGCCAATAATCTCCTGAAGGACAAGGATCCGCAGATCACCGGCGACGACGTCCGCGAGGGCCTCGCCGCCGTCATCTCGATCAAGCACAGCGATCCGAAGTTCGAGTCCCAGACCAAGGTCAAGCTGCTCTCCCCCGAGGTCGAGAGCGTCGTCGGTTCCGCCGCCTACGAGGGCCTGATGCAGTACTTCGAGACCAACCCGCCGATCGCAAAGCGCATCGTCGACAAGGGCCTCAACGCCGCCCGCGCCCGCGAGGCCGCCCGCAAGGCCCGCGAGACCGTCCGCAAGGGCGCCCTTTCCGGCGGCGGCCTGCCCGGCAAGCTGGCCGACTGCTCCGAGCGCGATCCCGCCCTGACCGAGCTCTACATCGTCGAGGGCGACTCCGCCGGCGGCTCCGCCAAGCAGGGCCGCGACCGCCGCTTCCAAGCCATCCTCCCGCTCCGCGGCAAGCTCATCAACACCGAGAAGGCCCGGCTCGACAAGGTCCTCTCCAACGAGGAAATCCGCACCCTCATCACCGCCTGCGGCACCGGCATCGGCGAGGGCGACGAATCCGTCGGCGGCTTCAACGCCGCCAAGGCGCGCTACCACAAGATCATCATCATGACGGACGCCGACGTGGACGGCTCCCATATCCGCACGCTCCTCCTCACGTTCATCTACCGCCAGATGAAGGGCCTGATCGAGCGCGGCTACATCTACATCGCCCAGCCCCCGCTCTACCGGATCAAGCGCAAGAAGCGCGAGCAGTACGTCGACAACGACGAGCAGCTCAACCGCATCCTCCTCGAGCTCGGTTCCGAGGATGTCGTCCTCGCCCGCCTCGCCGACAGCCACGTCTTCGCGCCCGCCCAGGTCGACAAGATCGTCGAGAACCTCTCCGCCCTCGAGAAGCTCGGCGCCGGTGTCACCCGCTACGGGGCCGGCCTCGCCGAGTACCTCGACCAGCACGACCCGACCACCCACGTCCTCCCCCGCTATGTCGCCCGCATCCGGCAGGGCAACCAGGAGAGCCATGAGTTTCTCCGCGACGAGGCCGCCCGCGCCAAGTTCCTCGACAACCACGGGCTCAACGCCGACCTCACCGAGCAGACCGAGAGCAGCGGCTCCGCCACGCCCTTCCCCGAAGGCGCCCCGGCGGCTCCCGCGGAAAAGAAACCCGCCAGCGCGCTCAAGCGCATCACCATCCACGAGATCTTCGAGAGCACCGAGATGGCCAAGCTCCTGAAAGGGACCGCCGCCGCCGGCCTCGACATCGCCGCCTTCAGCGCCACCGAGCAGCCCCGCTTCTCCATCACCGAGAACCCCGGCCAGAAGAGCGAGGCCAAGACCGAGCTCCGCGCCCCCCTCGAGATCGTCTCCCAGATCCGCGCCAACGGCCGCAAGGGCCTCAGCATCCAGCGCTACAAGGGTCTCGGCGAAATGAACCCCAAGCAGCTCTTCGAGACCACCATGGACCCGGAGAAACGCCGCCTCCTCAAGGTCAACATCGACGACGCCGCGAAGGCCGACGCCCTCTTCACCCTCCTGATGGGCGACGAGGTCCCGCCCCGCCGCCAGTTCATCGAGGACAACGCCTTAAACGTCCAGTTCCTGGACGTTTGAGGCGGGTTATCGGTTCGTGGTTATTGGTGATCGGAACCCCCGAACAACCTCTGCGACCTCCGACTCAATAACCAATAACAGATAACCAATAACTTTCCCCCTTCCGCCCCGAATGTACACCGCCAGCGAAAAACTCTCCTCGGCCAACATCACCGACATCATGCAGTCAGCCTACATCGAGTACTCGATGTCGGTCATCATCTCGCGCGCCCTCCCCGACGCCCGCGATGGCCTGAAGCCCGTGCAGCGCCGCGTGCTCTACGCCATGCTCCGGGAGGGCCTCCTCCACAACCGCCCCTTCGACAAATGCGCCGGCGTCGTCGGTGAAGTGCTCAAGAATTACCATCCCCACGGCGACTCGTCCGTCTACGACACGCTGGTCCGCATGGCGCAGCCATGGGTCATGCGCTACCCGCTGATCGACCCGCAGGGCAACTTCGGCTCCGTCGACGGCGATCCGCCCGCGGCCTACCGTTACACCGAGGCCCGCCTGAAGAACATCGCCGAGGATCTCCTGCGCGACATCGAGGAGGACACCGTCGACTTCATCCCCAACTACAAGGAGTCCACGACCGAGCCGACCGTGCTCCCGTCCGCGCTGCCCAACCTGCTGATGAACGGCTCGACCGGCATCGCGGTCGGCATGACGACCAACATCCCGCCGCACAACCTCGACGAGATCATCGACGCCACCATCGCCATCATCGACAACCCGCGGATCTCGGTCGACGACATCTGCGGCATCGTCAAGGGACCCGACTTCCCCACCGGCGGCGTCATCACCGGCCGCGAGGGCATCCTCAGCTACCTGAAGACCGGCAAGGGCATCGTCCGCACCCGCGGCAAGGCCCACACCGAGGAACTCAAGGGCGGCATGGAGCAGATCGTCATCACGGAGATCCCGTACAACGTTAACCGGAACACCCTCGTCCTCCGCATCGCCGAACTCGTCGGCGAAAAGCAGATCGACGGCATCCGCGACCTCCGCGACGAGTCCGACGAGAACACCCGCATCGTCGTCGAGCTGAAGCGCGGCGAGCAGGCGAAGGTCGTCATCAACCAGCTCTTCCAGAAGACCGCCCTCGAATCCTCCTTCGGTGTCACCCTGCTCGCGCTCGACAAGAAGCGCCCGAAGCAGATGAACATCAAGGAGCTCATCGAGTGCTACATCGAGCACCGCCGCGATGTCGTCACCCGCCGCACGCAGTTCCGCCTCAACCAGGCGCTGGACCGCGCGCACATCCTCGAGGGGTACATCATCGCCCTCGATAATTTGGATGACTTCGTGAAGATCATCCGCGCCTCGCAGAACCGCGAGGAGGCCAAGGTGAAGTTGATGGCCAAGTACCCGCTCTCCGAGCGCCAGACCGACGCCATCCTCGAACTCCGCCTCTACCAACTCACCGGTCTGGAGCGCGGCAAGATCGAGGCCGAGTACCTCGAGCTGATGAAGCTCATCGCCGAGCTCCGCGCGATCCTCGAGTCCGAGGCCGTGCTCCTCGCGCTGATCAAGAAGGAGCTGATGGAGATGAAGGCCAAGTACACCTCGCCCCGGAAGACCGAGATCGAGGCCGTCGCCGGCGAGTTCCGCATGGAGGACGTCATCCCCAACGAGGGCTGCGTCATCACCGTCTCCCACATCGGCTTCATCAAGCGCACCCCCGTCGCCGAGTACCGCTCCCAGAAGCGCGGCGGCAAGGGCGTGATCGGCGCCGAGACCTACGAGGCGGACTTCGTCGAGAACCTCTTCACCGCCTCAACCCACGACTTCATCCTGTTCTTCACGAACACCGGCCAGTGCCATGCGAAGAAGGTCTACGACGTCCCCGAGGGCACCCGCGCCTCCAAGGGCAAGTCCGTCGCCTCTTTCCTGCGGCTCGCCGAGGGGGAGAAGATCGCCGCCATGATCTGCGTGAAGGCCTTCGAAAACACCCTGCACCTCACCATGGCCACCAAGGGTGGCATCACCAAGAAGACCAACCTCGCCGACTACACCAACGCCACCCGCGAGGGCGGCCTCCGCGGCATCAAGCTCGAGGAGAAGGACACCCTCATCGGTTGCGTGCTGACCGATGGCACCAACGAGATCGTGCTCGTCAGCTACAAGGGCCAGGCCGTCCGCTTCAACGAGGAGCAACTCCGCGATCAGGGCCGCGACACCGTCGGTGTCACCGGCATGCGCTTCAAATACGACGGCGACCACGTCAAGGTCATCGCCGTGTGCGACGCCACCAACCAGCTGCTCGTCGCCCGCGAGGACGGCATCGGCAAGCGCACCCCGTTCGCCGACTACCGCCTCATCTCGCGCGGCGGCACCGGCGTCATCGCGATTGATCTCCCCGAGGACGGCTCCGTCAACGTCGCCGGCGCGCTCAGCATCGCCGAGACCGACGAGGTCATGCTCCTCACCGCCAAGGGCCAAAGCATCCGCACCCGGGTGAAGGAAATCCGCGAGACCGGCCGCGGCGCCAAGGGCGTCCGCCTCGTCACGCTCGAGCCGGGCGATCGCCTGCTCTCCATCGCCCGCATCGTCGAGACCGAGGAGGAACAGTCCGCCTCGAACCCGCCGATCCCGCCCGCCGGCGCCTGAGCGCCGGCGGCGGGGGACGCCATGGCGCCCGAGGACAGAGGACGGAAGGCGGAGGACGGAAGTCCGATCAAGTCTCGCTGGTGGGAGGTCCGAATGAATCGGCCTTCGCAATCATTCGTCCGAGGATCCGCCCGACCTCGGAGCATTTGGCCTCGTTGGCGGCAAGAAC
>CAIYFD010000116.1 GCA_903925425.1 uncultured Opitutia bacterium
CGACCGCAGCCACCTGAACCCAACTCACAATCCTTTGATGCCCCCGGGTCGGAAATCCGGGGGGGTACTAATATGAGCAGCAGCTACACTCCCGTCCTTAAGAAACTTTACCTCGAGCAGGTCATCCCCGAGCTCGTGAAGAGCCGCGGCTACAAGAATAAGCACCAGGTGCCGAAGTTGGTGAAGATCAACCTCAACACCGGCATCGATGCCGAGGCCGACAAGAACCAGATCGCGGACATCCAGCGCGACCTTGGGATGATTGCAGGCCAGAAGCCCGTGCTCGCGAAGTCGCGGAAGGCTATTTCGAATTTCAAGCTCCGCGAGAATCAGGTGGTGGGTTGCCACGTCACCCTGCGCGGAACGGCCATGTGGGAATTTCTTTACCGGCTCCTCGCCGTGGCGCTCCCGACGATCCGCGACTTCCGCGGTGTGTCGCCGAAGCTGGACGGGCAGGGGAACTACAATCTCGGTGTCACCGATTTCGCGATCTTCCCTGAGATCACGATCGAGAACGTCAAGAAGAGCATGGGCCTCGATCTCACGATCGTGACCACCGCCAGCTCCGACGAGGAGGGGCGCGAGCTGCTCCGCCTGCTCGGCATGCCGTTCCGCCGGGTCGAGACTGTCGCGCCGAAACCCACTGTCGCCTAAGACCAAACTTCACCCGTTCGCGGGTACCTCCTCCCATGCCCAAGACCTCAGCCATCGAGCGCAACAAGAAGCGCATCAAGCTCGCCGACAAGTACCGGGCCAAGCGGACCGAACTGAAGGCGATTCTCGTGAGCCCCACGACGACCGACGAGCAGTTCTTCGCCGCTCAGAAGAACCTCCAGAAGCTTCCCCGCAACTCGGCGCCGAGCCGGATCCGGAACCGCTGCTCGATGAGCGGTCGTCCTCGCGGCTACAAGCGCAAGTTCGGCGTGTCCCGCATCCAGTTCCGTGAGTTGGCCCTCGCCGGCAAGATCCCCGGCGTCACCAAGTCCTCCTGGTAACCCGTCACCCACTCCAAATTTTCATTTTCGCCGGAAGTAGGCGCCGCCCTCCGGGCGCCACGGATATGATCCGGCAAAGTCCAACCGACAACATCCACCATGACTGATCCGATCAGCGATTTTCTCACCCGTCTCCGCAATGCCAGCAAGGCGCGCCTCGATGAGTGCGTGACCCCGCACTCCAAACTGAAGGAGGGCATTGCCGCCATCCTCAAGACTGAGGGCTACGTCTCGGATTTCTCCGAGGGCACCGACGCCAATGGCCACAAGACCCTTGTCGTAAAGATGAAGTATGTTGATGGCGCGCCGGCGATGACCGGGCTGACCCGGGTGTCTTCGCCTGGCCGCCGCATGTACCTTCGCTACACCGAAATTCCCCGCGTGCTCAACGGCCTCGGCATCAGCATCCTCTCGACCTCACGGGGCCTGATGAAGGATGGCGACTGCCGGCGCAACAAGTCGGGCGGCGAACTGCTCTGCAACATTTGGTAAGGAAAAACGCACCATGAGCCGCATTGGTAAACAACCCATTCCGATCCCCGAGAAGGTGAAGGTCGACATCAAGAATCACACCGTCCTCGTCGAGGGCCCCAAGGGCAAGGTGACCAAGACCTTTGCCCCGGTGGTGAATATCGCCATCGTCGACAATAAGGTCATTGTGTCCCCGAGCGAGGACACCAGCCGCTTTGCCAAGGCCATGTACGGCACCGTTCGCTCGGTCATTGCCGGCATGGTGAAGGGCGTCTCGGTCGGCTACACCAAGGATCTCGAGATCCAAGGCGTCGGTTTCAAGGCCAACCTCAAGGGCAAGCAGCTCGATCTGGCCCTAGGCTATTCCCACCCGATCCTCATGGACATCCCCGACGGCATCAAGATCACCGTCGTGGAGGGTACCAAGCTCAAGGTTGAGGGTGCAGACAAGCAGCTCGTCGGAGCCGTCACGGCCGAGATCCGCAGCTACTACCCGCCCGAGCCCTACAAGGGCAAGGGTGTCCGCATCGTCGGCGAGCGTGTCCGCCGCAAAGAAGGCAAGACGGTCGCTTAAGCTCCGCTTTTGCGATTCCAGATCCCAAACTTCAAATCTCAAATTTCTAAAACGTGAACACTATCCGCAAAGCTTCGCTGCTGCAGAAACGTCGCTGGCGCATCCGCAAGAAAGTCACCGGAACGGCCGCCCGTCCCCGTCTGTGCGTCCGTTTCACGGCCAAGCACATCTACGCCCAGGCTATCAACGACGAGGCCGGCGCCACCTTGGTGTTTCTCGGCACGCTCGACCCCGGCCTGCGCAAGAAGAAGCTTCAGGCCAATCTGGCCGGCGCCAAGGAACTCGGAGTCGCTTTCGCCGCCAAGGCGAAGGCCGCCGGCATCGCCTCGGTCGTTTTCGACCGCAGCGGGGCCCGCTACCACGGCAAAGTCAAACAGTTCGCTGACGCCGCGCGCGAAGGCGGTCTCGCATTTTAATCACAGCCAATGAGCACCGATTCCACACCTTCCGCCCCCGCTGCCGCGCCCGATAACGCCGCCGCTCCTGCTCCCGCCGCCGCTCCCGCCCCGGCACGTGCCCGTCGCGAATTCAATCGCGGCCCGCGTCGTGATGATCGCAACAAGCCGACGGCCCCGATGGGTCCCGATGGCGTGACTGCGATGATCGAGAAGGTCGTCTTCATCAACCGTTGCGCCAAGGTGGTCAAAGGTGGCCGCCGCTTCAGCTTCGCCGCTCTCGCCGTTGTCGGCGACCAAAAGGGCCGGATCGGGGTCGGCTACGGCAAGGCCAACGAGGTGCCGGACGCCATCAAGAAGAGCACGGCCCACGCCCACAAGCACATGATCTCGGTCAAGCTCAAGGGCGACACCATTCCCCATGATGTGCTCGGAGTCTGCGACGGCGGCCGCGTGCTGCTCAAGCCGGCTTCCCCTGGCACCGGCCTGATCGCGGGCGGCGCCGTGCGTGCTGTCCTTGAGGCGGCTGGCATCAAGAACATTCTCACCAAGTCGATGGGCTCGAGCAATCACATCGCGGTCGTCAACGCCACGGTGAATGCGCTGCAGCAACTGCGGTTGTCCGCGGATGTTGCCAGCATGCGCAAGCTCAGCTGAACGAATTATTGAATCCGAGTCCTGCTTCCGGCCTCTGCTCCTGCGGAGGCCCGGGGTGGGGCGCCAATGAGGAAACATATTATGAAACTGCATGAAATGAAAAACGTTGCCGGCGCAATCCACCGCAAGAAGCGGGTGGGGTGTGGCGAAGGCAGCGGCCACGGCAAGACCAGCGGCAGAGGCGGCAAGGGCCAGACGGCCCGTTCCGGCGGAAGCATCCGTCCGGGCTTTGAAGGCGGCCAGATGCCCCTTTATCGCAAACTGCCCCACCGGGGATTCAACCAGGACGCTTTCCGCACCACGATCGCTGTGATCAACGTGCGTGATCTGGCCGGGCTCGACGACAAGATCACCGAGGTCAACGCCACGATTCTCGCCGCCAACGGATTTATCCGCTCGGGCGAGACCAAGGTGAAGATTCTCGGCGACGGAGAGCTCAAGCGGGCCTTGAAGGTCACCGCCGCCAGGTTCTCGGATGCCGCCAAGGCCAAGATCGAGAGCGCGGGTGGGCAGGCCACCGTTGGTTGAGGCCACCCTTTCGGGAACAGCCAAGACCTCTCACTCCCTCTTGGGCGCCCCGCCCTGAATCCCACTTCCAGCCGTGCTTTCCGCCTTCACCAACTCGCTGAAGATCCCTGAGCTCCGCTCGCGTATCTTTTACACGCTGTCCCTGTTGTTCATCGCGCGGGTGGCGGCGCATATTCCGCTCCCGAATGTTCAGACGGCCGGCCTGCAGCAATTTCTGAAGGATAGCATGCAGGGCTCGGGTGGGGGCATCCTTGGCCTGTACAGCATGTTCACCGGTGGGGCCCTTACCCAGGGAGCCATTGGCGCTCTGGGCATCATGCCCTATATCAGCGCCTCGATCATCTTCCAGTTGATGACCGCGGTCGTGCCGGCGCTCAGCCGCCTCCAACAGGAGGGTGATGTTGGTCGCCAGAAGCTGACCCAGTACACCCGTTACGCCACGGTCTTCATCTGCATCATCCAGGGCGCCCTGACGATCATGGCGCTGGAGAATCCCGGCAAGCTGGTTGCCGGATACGATATCGCCAAGTACGGACCCATCGTGATGACCGGAGGATTTGGATTCCTCGTGACCTCGGTCATTCTGATGACGGCGGGCACGATGCTCCTGATGTGGCTCGGTGAGCAGATCACTCAGCGCGGCATCGGCAACGGTGTGTCCCTGCTGATCACGGTTGGCATTCTGGCGCGCATCCCGGACGCCCTGCGTGAAACCTATAACCTCTTTTTCAATCGCTTTGCCGGCACGGGCTCAGCCCCAGGCGTGCCCCAGGCCGCGTTGCTCATCGCGTCGTTCTTCATCGTGACCATGGGTGTCATCATGGTGGTGCAGGGGCAACGCAAGGTGCCGGTGCAATACGCCAAGCGGGTGGTCGGCAACAAGGTGATGGGCGGCCAGAGCTCGTTCCTCCCGCTGAAGGTCAACTATTCGGGCGTCATGCCCGTGATCTTCGCCAGCTCGATCCTTCTTTTCCCCCAGCAGATCTTCACGGCTCTCGCAGCCAAGTTCACCAATCTCAAGTTCCTCGGGGAACTGGCGGGCCTGCTCGATCACCGGACTTGGACGTACTACATGTTCGATGCCATGCTGATCCTGTTCTTCAGCTATTTCTGGGTATCCGTCATGTTCAAGCCGATCCAGATCGCCGACGACCTGAAGAAGTACGGCGGCTACATTCCCGGTGTCCGCCCCGGCGAACCCACCGCGCAGTTCCTCGACTTTATCATGACGCGGTTGACCCTGGCTGGCGCCGTGTTCCTGACCGTGATTGCCGTGCTGCCCAGCCTGATGTCGATCGGCATGGGCATGCCGCAGAACGTCTCCTCCTTCTTCGGTGGAACCGGCATGCTGATCACGGTGGGTGTCATTTTGGACACCATGCGCCAGGTCGAGACCTTCCTGTTGCAGCGCCACTACGACGGCTTCCTGAAGAAGGGCCGGATCAAGGCTCGCAGCGGAAATCCGACCGGAATGACCGGCGACGCCCTGAGTTCCGAGGCCGTGATGAAGATCGCCCTGCCAGTCCTGATCCTGCTGGTAATCGGCACGGGAATCTGGGCTGCCCGGACGTTCTTCTGAAATAGTTCTTTACTAAGGTCGCGATGGCTGGCATCTCCGACCCCTTCGCGGTCTGTGGCCTCCAAGCCCGGACCAAAATCCTTGTCCTTGGCCCCGCCCGTCTCCTCCCGGAATCTGTCGCCGACCAAGTGAGTTCTTTGAATTTAGAGCACGTCTCTCCGGCCGGCATGATGCGACCGGAGATTTCGCGCCGCCATCCCGACCCGGCTTCGGCCGGACAGGATGCATCCACGGCACACATGCGCCGCTGGTTTTTTGCGCGCAAACCTGATGCGGGATTCCTCCTTTCGGAATTCCCGGCTACGCTGCTCCAGGCTAAAATCTTCGACGAATGGCTCGACGCTCGCGATGAGGTGCTAAGCACCGTCATTACGACCGATCCGGGCCATCCCGCCGTCGGCCACTACCGTATGCTCGGACTCCTTTGGGAGCCATCCGAGCCTGCTTCCGCCCCATGATCCCGCTTAAGAACGAGCGCCAGATCCGGGGCATCCGGGAAGCCTGCACGGTGGCGGCCAGCGTCCTTCAAGAATTGAAGGGCCTAGTTAGACCTGGCATCAGTACGCAGGATCTGGAGGAAGCCGGAATCAAAGCAATGGCCCGCCTAGGGGCTGCCAGCGCCTGTTTCGGTTACCAGATCGGTTCGCGCCGCTATCCAGCGCACACCTGTATCTCGGTCAACGAGGAGGTGGTCCACGGCATCCCCGGTTTGCGCCGAATCCTGAAGGACGGAGACCTCGTTTCCCTCGATGTTGTGGTCTGCCACGCGGGTTACATCGGCGACAATGCGGTAACCGTTCCCGTGGGAGCCATTCCTCCGGCGCTCGTGGAACTGCTTCGGGTGACCGAGCAGGCCTTGCGCCTCGGAATCGAGGCGGCGGTGGTGGGCAACCGGATCGGCGACATTTCCGTCGCCGTCCAGCGCCACGTCGAGAGTCACGGCTTCAGTGTTGTTCGCGATCTGGTCGGCCACGGGGTCGGCCTTGCGATGCACGAGGAACCGCAGATTCCGAATTTCGGACGTGCCGGCGGCGGCGAGCGAATCAAGCCTGGCATGACGCTCGCCATCGAACCCATGGTCAACCTAGGGTCCTACCGGACCAAAACGTTGTCCGATGGATGGACGGTGGTGACCTCGGATGGTTCCCCCTCCGCCCACTTTGAACATACCGTGCTTACGACAGAACGGGGCCCCGAGATCCTCACGATCCCGAAGCCGGCGCTCTCTCCAGTCCATGCCTGCAATGCCACCCTTTCAGCTAGTTCGTCCGTTTGATCCCACTTTCCACTCACTTTCAGCCATAAACCACTTACCAACCTAAACCCATATGCCACGTCTCCTCGGTGTTGAAATCCCCGCGAAGAAAAAAGTCGCGTACTCCCTCCGTTACATCAACGGAATTGGTCCCACGCGTGCCGATCTCCTGGTCAAGGAAGTCGGCCTGAACCCCGACATGCGGGCTCAGGACCTCACGGAGGAACAGCTGAACAAGATCCTCCAGGTTATCACCGAGCACAAGTGGGTGCTGGAGGGTGATCTCCGTCGTGAGATCGCCGCCAATCTCAAGCGTCTCCAAGCAATCAATTGCTACCGTGGCATCCGTCACCGTCGCAGTCTCCCGGTGCGCGGTCAGCGCACCAGCACCAACGCCCGCACCCGCAAGGGCCCGCGCAAGACCGTTGGCGTCTCCAAAGCTAAGGAAGTCTAATTTCCCACTCACATGGCTGAAGAAAAGTCCGCTCCTAAGAAAGAAAAGGCCCCCAAGGCCGCTGCACCCGCCCCAGGTGCCGAATCCGCCGCTCCCGCGGCCGAAAAGAAGCCGAGCCGTGCCCCGGCCGACAAGGGCGCCCCGGGTGAGGCTGGTGCGAAGTCCGCCCCTGCCGCCGTCGCCGAGAAGCCCGTCGAGATGGTGGGTGGCGTCGCCAAGCAACCGACCGCCGAAGACCTCCTGAAGGAAGAGTTGGGCGCGATCAAGGTCCGCAAGGCCAAGGGTTCGAAGAACGTCACCTCGGGTGTCGTCAACGTCCTCGCTTCCTTCAACAACACGATCGTTTCGATCACCGACGGCAAGGGTCAGGTCATCGCCTGGTCCAGCGCCGGCAAGTGCAACTTCCGTGGCTCCCGCAAGTCGACCGCCTATGCCGCGCAAGTCGTGGCCCAGGACGCCGCCCGCAATGCCATGTCGCACGGGCTCAAGGATGTCGTCATCCGCGTCTCCGGTCCCGGCCTCGGCCGTGACAGCGCCATCCGCGCCCTGCAGGCGATCGGCCTGGAGATCACCTCCATCGTCGACGTTACTCCCATCCCTCATAACGGCTGCCGTCCGCGCAAACGCCGCCGCGTCTGATCCCGGCGAAACCGCACCGTCGAACACTCAATACTGGAATCTCTACCATGGCTCGCTACACCGGCCCCACCACCCGCATCAGTCGCCGCTTCGGCCAATTTATCCTTGGCTCCGGCAAGGCGTTTGAGCGCCGCGGATATCCTCCTGGCCAGCACGGCCCGAAGTCCCGCCGTAAATTCTCGGAATACGCCGTCGGACTTAACGAAAAGCAGAAGCTCCGTTATATCTACGGTCTGCTCGAGCGCCAGTTCCGGCGCGTCTTCGAGATCGCCAAGCGCGAGCGTGGCGTCACCGGCGAACGCTTCCTCCAACTGCTCGAGACCCGTCTCGACAGCGTCATTTACCTGCTGGGCCTGGCCAAGAGCCGCGCGGCCGCCCGCCAGTTCGTCAATCACGGTCACATCCGCGTCAACGGCCACAAGGTCGACATCGCGAGCTACAACGTGCAGGCCGGCGACGAGATCGAGGTGAAGAACACCCCGGCTTCCCGCCAGATGGCCACCCGCCAGCTCGAGGAAAACCGCATTCGCACCGTCCCGGGCTGGCTCACGCTTGCACCTGAGACGTTCAAGGCCACGGTGGTTCGCCTCCCGACGCGCGATGAGATGGTCCAAGGCGTCAACGAGCAGCTCATTGTCGAATTCTATTCCCGATTCTGAGCCAGTCAGGCACCCGCCCAGCATTCCCAACTTCCAACCAGAGACTGCCATGCCCAAACGCCTCGGAAAATTCGAACTGCCCAACAAACTTACCAAGGTCGAGGAAGGCGCCACGCCCACCTACGCCAAGTTCATCGCCGAGCCCTTCGAGGCCGGCTATGGCCACACCATCGGCAACTCTCTCCGCCGCGTTCTCCTGAGCTCCATCGAGGGGGCCGCCATCTCGTCCATCAAGATTGATGGCGTAAACCACGAGTTCCAGAGCATCGACAACGTCGTCGAGGACGTGACCGACATCGTTCTCAACCTGAAGAAGATCCTGATCGTTTCGCACAAGCGCGAGACGATGAGCCTCCTGATCAAGGCCAGCAAGGCCGGCAAGGTCACGGCGGCGGACATCCAGGCCGACGCCAACATCACGATCATCAATCCCGAGCAGCTCATCTGCACCCTCGACAGCAAGCGTTCCTTCGAGGCCGAGATCGAGATCAAGACCGGCCGCGGCTATTGCCCCGGTGAATCCAACAAGAAAGAAGAGCAGGCGATCGGCGTCATCCCGATCGATTCGCTCTTCTCCCCGGTTCGTCTCGTCAAGTACACCGTCGAGAACACCCGCGTTGGCCAGATCACCGACTACGACAAGCTCATCCTCGAGGTCTGGACCGACGGCCGCATCACCCCGGACGACGCCCTCAAGCAGTCCGCCTCGATCCTCAAGCATCACCTCGACGTGTTCGATCGCGTCTCCGAGGAGGTCTTCGAGTTCGACAGCCAGCAGAGCGAGGTCAGCGAGGAGCAGAACAAGCTCCGCAAGCTCCTCAACATGTCGGTCAACGAGATCGAGCTTTCGGTCCGCGCCGCCAACTGCCTCAACAACGCCAACATCACGACCGTCGGCGAGCTGGCGATGAAGACTGAGCAGGAGATGCTCAAGTACCGGAATTTCGGCAAGAAGTCGCTCAACGAAATCAAAGAGAAGCTCGAGGCCCTCGGCTTGTCCCTCGGGATGAAGTTCGACGAGCGCCTCCTCGAAAACAAGAAGGAAGCCTGAGTGATTTTGGATTTTTGATTCCGGATTTTCGATTGCCCTGGCAGGCGAAAATCCCGGCGAAAGCCGTGAATCAAAAATCAAGAATCCTGAATCGAAAATTAATCTGGCTCTCGCGCCGCCCGCTGCCGCCCCACGCTGCGACCGGGTTGCCGATCGGGAGCCGCCTGAAAAAAACATCCCATGCGTCATAATAAACACCACTCCTCCCTCGGCGTCACCCGCGAGCATCGCAAGGCGATGATGTCGAATATGGCCGCCTCGCTCATCACGCACGGCCGCATTCAGACCACGCTGACCAAGGCCAAGGCCCTGCGTCCCTTCATCGAGAAGGTCATCACCAAGGCCAAGCAGGCCGCGGCCAAGACGGACAAGAAGGATGCGCTGCACCTTCGCCGTCTGGCCCTCAGCGACGTCCGCGACGAGACGGCTCTCACGCTCCTCTTCAACGAGAAGTACAAGGAGTTCGTCAACCGCACCGGTGGTGACACCCGCAGCTACAAGCTTGGCGCCCAGCGCATCGGCGACGCCGCCGAACTCGCCCTGATTGAGTTCGTGAAGGCCGATGACCCGGGCTACAAGAAGTCCAAGGGCCGCAAAGGCGGCGCCAAGGCGAAGGCCCCGGCCGAAGCCGCTCCCGCGGTCGAGACCAAGGCCTGATTCCCGGGGCCCAGCCCCGTTTTATTTGGTGCGCCCGGATTTTTCCGGGCGCACTTTTTTTTGGGGCACGGCCCCGGTCACGTTTTGGTCGATTTCGCCCCGTCCATCCGCCAGCGTGCCGTCATGCTTGATCTTACCACCGCCAGCGTGATCTACAGCCTGATCGTGGCCGCGGTTTTTATCGGGGCATGGTTTTACTACGACCGCCGGGACCACGCCTCGTTTCAAGCGGGGCGGGGCCGGACTGCCTTCCATTGCATCCGCTGCGACCGGCTTTACGCCGCCCCGGCCGGCACCGGGCTGTGCCCGTGCCCGGGCTGCGGCCACCGCAACACCCGGCTTAAGTTTTGAACCCGCCAGGCGCCCGCCTCAGCGCGCGGGGTCGTTCGGGTTTCCGCGCATCTTCGCCACCATCCGGCCGAGCGCCCGGCACATCCGGGCCAGATCTCCCCGGCCTTTGGGCTGGGGGATCAGTGCCAGCTGGTCGTCATCCCGAATGTAGTCCGCGGCGGTCTCAATGGCGTGGAGACGCTGGGTCAGCAGGCCGGCAAAGCCCCAGGCGGCGACCACCAGGAACGCCGTCGCGCTGAAGCCGATCAGCCGGATATTACTCCGGAGCTCGCCGACCTCGGCGAAGGCCCGCCGGTCCGGTTGGCGCACGGCGACCATGAGCCCGAGGCCGCGAAAATTA
>CAIYFD010000117.1 GCA_903925425.1 uncultured Opitutia bacterium
GCTGGCGCGGGCCGCAGGCGCTGGTGGCTTTTGGCTGGTTCGACCGTTCCGCAAAGCACCTCTCGGGCTGGGCCGGCCGGCAGGTCAACGATGCGGCCAAGGTGCCCGCCGTCTCGCGGCCCGATACCGCGGCGAACCTGACCGGCGACGACGGCGCGATGCTGCTGAGCAACGGCAGCCTGCCCGTGGCCGGGCGCGACCTGAACCTCAGTTTTGTCGATGCGCTCCTGCGCCACCTGCGCTGGACCGGCGATGTGGAGCTGGCGAAACAGTGGTGGCCGTTCCTCGAGCGGCATTTCGAGCGCGAGAAGCGGCTCTTTGATCGCGACGGCCTGCACGAGGCCTACGCGCCGTTCGCGAACGCCGACGGCCTCGCCTATGGCGGCGGCGGTGCGACCGCGGCCTCGGCCGGAAGTTATTTCCAGCACAAGCTCGCTGCGCAGGTCGCGACGCTGATCGGGCAGGATCCCGCGGCGCACCGCACCGAGATGACCTGGATCGCCGACGCGGTGAACCACGATCTCTGGCAGCCGAACCTCGGCTGGTACGCGGAGTACCGCGACACGCTCGGGCAGAAGCTGGTGCATCCCGCGCCGGCGCTGTGGACCCTGACGCGCGTGGTGGACTCGGAGCTGCCGGCGCCGCTCGAGGCCTACCAGACGCTGCGCTACCTCGATGCCGAGCTCATGCACTTGCCCATCCGCGGGCCGGGCGTGCCCGAGGGCGACTGGTTTGTACTCCCGTCGACGAACTGGCCCGGGGCTGGAGGGTTGAACAGCGTGGGCCCCGGCGAATCCGCGCAGGCGGCCCTCGCATTGTGGCAGGTCGGCCGCAGCGAGGACGCCTGGAAACTCTGGAAGGGCGTGCTGCTTGACTCCCTGTTCATGGGCCGGGCGCCCGGCGAGGTGGCGGCGCGCTCCGGGCTCGATGCCTTGGCCGCAACCGACGCGGCCCGCGATGACGCCGATGCGATCGGCAGTCTGGCCCGTTCGACCGTCGAGGGACTCTTTGGGGTCATGCCGGATGTGCCGGCGGGCGAGCTGCTGATCCGCCCCGGCTTCCCGGCCGAATGGGCCCGCGCCTCGCTGCGCACGGCTTATCTCGGTTTTTCCTTCCGGCGCGAAGGCCAGGCCGACTACTACGTGATCGAACCCACGTTTTCCCGCCCGCTGCAGGTGCGACTCTCGCTCCGCGCCCGCGGTGAACGGCTCGTTTCGGTGCAGGTCAACGGCAAGCCGGCCTCCTGGACCAACGCCCCGGACGCGATCGGCGACCCGCAGGTACTGCTCACGCTGGAAGCGGCGGCGAAGCACGAGATCGTGGTGAACTGGGCCGGCGACCGCGCCCCGTTTGCCCGCGCCGCGGTCGTGGCGGCCGCGGGCCGGAACTTTGCGACGGACTTCGCGCCGGCGCAGGTGGTCGACGTGAGCGATCCGCAGGGGGTGCTGCGCAATCCGAACCGCACCGACACCGGGCTGTCCGGTGTCATCGCGGGCCAGGCCGGCCCGCGCACGCTGTTCGCGAAACTGAAGCAGGGCGCGTTGGTTTGGTGGCAGCCCGTGCTGCTCGAAGTGCGTCCCGGCCTCGAGATCGTGCCCGCGGCGGTGCAGGACACGCAGAAGGTGCGTTTCCGGATCCGCAACAACACGACTTCGGTCTGGGAGCGTGCGGCGGTGGTCGAGGTGGGCGGCCAGAAAAGCACGCTGGTGCTGCGCATCGGGCCGATGGCGGAGTCCGGCGAGCTCGCGCTGCCGAGCAACGGCCTGCTGCCCGGGACCATTCCGGTGCGCATCGAGCTCGGCGAGCTCGGGGTGGCCGAGGGCGCGGTGACGAACTGGCAGCTCAACACCGGCACCACGAGCCTGCGCCAGGTGGACCTCAGCGCGGTCTTCAATGACGAGGCCGGAAAAATCTTTCGCAACGAGTACCTGAAGCCGCGGCCGGAGCGCGCCTCGTTGATGCTGCCGAAGCAGGGGATCGGCAACTGGGCCGACCCGCTGCGCACCTTCGCGGTGGACGACGCCGGCCTGCGCCGCGCGGCGGCGAACGGCGGCCAGTTCACGCTGCCGCAGGGGATTGTTTTCCGGACGCCGGCCGCCGCCGACGCGCGCAACGTCGCCTTCACCTCGCGCTGGGAAAACTATCCCGCGGAGATCACCGTGCCGGTGAGCGGCCGGGCCAACCGCGCCTATCTGCTGCTGGTGGGCTCGACCAACCCGATGCAGTCACGCCTCGACAACGCCGAGGTGATCGTGACCTACCGCGATGGCACCACCGAGCGCCTCGCGCTGAACAACCCGGTCAACTGGTGGCCGGTCGAGCAGGATTTCACGGCCGACGATCCCGCGCACCACCCCAACGCCCCGCGTCCGCTGCGGATCGAGCTCGGCACCGGCCGCAGCTACATCCCCGGCCCGAACAGCCCGCGCCCGGCCGGCGGGGCCGCCACGGTCCTCGATCTCGCGCTGAGCCCGGATAAGAACCTCCAGTCGCTCACGCTGCGCACCCTGGCCAACGACGTGGTCGTGGGGCTGATGGCGGTGACGCTGGCGAGGTAGGCCCGCTTACAATCCCGCCAGGGCGGCCTCGTAGGCCTTCGCGGCGCCGGCGGTTTCGCTGACTTCGAAGCCGAGCTCGCGGAGCAGGCCGTCCTTCAGGCCGTAGATCCAGCCGTGGACGGTGACGGATTGGCCGCGCTCCCAAGCGTCGCGCACGATCGTGGTACGGCACACATTGGCCGCCTGCTCGATGACATTCAGTTCGCAGAGCCGGTCGGCCTGGTCGCTGATCGCGGAAAGCTTCGCGATCTTGGGCGCGTGGCGGCTGCGGACATCCTGCACGTGCTGGAGCCAGTTCTCGCTCAGGCCGAGGCGCGCGCCCTCGAGCGCCGCGCGCACGCCGCTGCAGCCGTAGTGACCGCAGACGATGATGTGCTTCACCTTGAGCAGATCCACGGCGAATTCCATGACCGAAAGGCAGTTCAGGTCGGTGTGCACCACGACGTTCGCGACGTTGCGGTGGACGAAGATTTCACCCGGGAGGAGTCCCACGATGTCGTTCGCCGGCACGCGGCTGTCCGAGCAACCGATCCACAGGTAGCTGGGGCTCTGCTGCTGCGAGAGCTTGGTGAAGAAATCGGGCTGCTGCCGGCGGATGCGCTCGGCCCAGGCCTTGTTGTTGGCAAAGAGGTCGTCGGTGGAGGACATGGGAGGTGGGGCGCTCGGCCGGGCGGTGTCCGATCGGGCGGGGCCAGTCTCGGGACTGGTCGGATGGCGTCAAACCCAAGCGCCGGGCCGGCCGGCGCCCGGTTCGCGCGGCGTTATTCCCCGACCTCGACGACCTTCTCGCCGGCCATCTGGTAGATGCCGGTCATGATGCCGAAAGCGTCGAACGACGTGTTGATCTGGAACGTGCCGGAAACCTTGACGATTTTCTCGGACACCGAAGGCACGCCCTTGGCCAGCTTCACCACCACAAAGTGATTCATCGAGGGCGCGGAGCCGTAGCAGCAGGTGCTCAGGTCGCGCATGACGAGAAACTCGGTGACGAGACCCTTCTCGAGCCGGAGGGGGAGCATGAAGCCCCGGATCTCGGCTTTCTTTCCCGCCCAGTTCTTCAC
Source organism: uncultured Opitutia bacterium (assembly GCA_903925425.1). Lineage (GTDB taxonomy): Bacteria > Verrucomicrobiota > Verrucomicrobiia > Opitutales > Opitutaceae > CAIYFD01. The sequence continues at coordinate 3,620 of CAIYFD010000117.1, forward strand.
CACGTCAGGAATCTGGTCCTGCCCGGTCCAACGCGGGAGCTTCTGGTTGGTCGGCTGCTCCTTGATGACGAAGTCAAAGCCGGCCAGACGATCGAACCCGAGCTGCAGGTAGCCTTTTACCACGGTCGGGGGCGGCAGATCCGACACCGAGACGGGTTCGTCGGCGGTCGGGGCTGACGTGTCTTGAGCCACGACCCGGTGCGCCGTGACCGCCCCCAGTCCGATGGCAGCGGCCAGGACGAAGCGAGTCGCGGGGTTCATGCCGGATGAGTTTAGGGGTGAAAGGCCGGGCGTCAACCTGAGCCTCCCGAGGCCAGGGGATCGGTAATCGAGGAGCCGCTTAAGGCCGCGATATTTCCCGATTTGCGGTCGGATGGGTGCACCCGGCCAGCCGGGGCGGATCTTTCGCACCGCGACGTGCGAAGATCGGGTAAACTCCCGGGCGGAGGGGTGAACCGACTTGCAGGACCCCGGGAGGCAAGTAGCCTTGGCCCATGTCAGTCCGCCCCGTCCTCCTCTCCCTGGTGTTCGTTGTGGCTTCGAATGGTTTTGGCCAGGCGGCCCCGCCGAAGGCCGCCGCTCCGCAGGGTCCCGTGGCGGGCAAGGCCGCGCCCGGCGCCGAAAAAAAGAAGGAAGAGGCGCCGAAGATCGAAGGCCTGACCATCGCCCGGCCCAACGGCACTTTCCTCGGCCTGCAGGTCGTGAACGGCAATTTTGTTCTCACCTTCTACGGCAAGGACAAGAAGAAGGCCAAGGTGGACGTCCTCCGCGCCACGCTGCGCTGGCCGGTGAAGTACCAGCCCACCGACGAACGCACCGTGCTCAACCCGGCCGGTCCCAACACCCTGACCTCGGCGAAGGCCGTCAGGCCGCCGTTGAACTTCAAGGTGTACCTCGGGCTCTTTGTCTCAGGCTCCGATGCCGCCGCTGAGTCCTACGTGGTCGATTACCGCGAGGATGCGGCCCCGGTGGCGGGCGCGGCGACGAAGACGCCATAAGGATCTGCGGGTAGGGCTGAGGCGGTGCCTCAGCCGGGATGATCGTCATGATCGCGGCGGACGCACCGAGTCCGCCCTGCCTCGGAATCAACCCGGGCTTCCACCCGCTTCCGGCGGGCGATTGACAGCGCCGGAGCTTCTCTCGACGCTGACCCTTCTTTGCCATGACTTCCGTCTCCGCCCAGGCGCCGTTCGACACCGTGGAGTCCGCGATTCAGGACATCGCCGCGGGCCGGCTCGTGATCGTGACGGACGACGAGAATCGCGAGAACGAAGGCGACCTCATCATGGCGGCCGCCAAGGCCACCCCCGAGACGGTCAACATGATGATCCGCTACGGCAGCGGCATCGTCTGCGTGCCGACCGTGGAGCACCACCTCCGCCGGCTCGGACTCGGGCCGATGGTGGCGCGCAACCGCGAATCCCAACGGACCGACTTCACCGTGAGTGTCGACGCCGCCGACGGCATCACGACCGGCATCAGCGCTCATGACCGCACCCGGGCGATCCGCCTGCTCGCGGACCCGGAGACGCGGCCCGAGCAACTGGTGCAACCGGGCCATGTCTTTCCGTTGCGGGCCCGCCCCGGCGGCGTCCTCGAGCGCGCCGGCCACACCGAGGCCGCGGTGGACCTGGCCAGCCTGGCCGGACTGCATCCGAGCGGCGTGATCTGCGAGCTGGTGAACGACGACGGCTCCGTCCAGCGCCTGCCGCAGCTGATCGAGTTTGCGCGCAAGTTCGGCCTGAAGCTCATCTCCATCGCGGCCCTGATCGAGTACCGCATGAAGCGCGACCAACTCGTCGAGTGCGTCGCCAGCGGGCCGTTTGCCACCGAGGCCGGTGAGTTCACGGCCCACGTTTTCCGGGGCCGGCTCGACGGGCGCCATCATCTCGCGCTCACCCTCGGCACGCCGGGGCCGGAGCCGACCCTCGTGCGCGTCCAGAGCGGCAATCCCCTCGCCGATGTTTTCCGGGCCGAGGGCGGCGGCCAGCAGGCGCTGACCAGCGCGCTGGCAGCGGTCAAAACCGCCGGCCGCGGCGTGGTGCTTTACATGGAGCCGTCCGGCGGGGCCGACGCGCTCGTCCGCCGCATCAAGGGCGGGGATGCCGGCCCGGCCCCGATGGACATCCGCGACTACGGCATTGGCGCGCAGATCCTCGTGGCGCTCGGCCTGCGCCGGATCCGGTTGCTCTCCAACAGTACGCGTAAGGTGGTCGGGCTCGATGGCTACGGCCTGGAGATTGTCGAGCAGGTGCACCTGTGAAGTTCCGGCCTGCGGATTTCGGGTTGCGGATTGGACTGCCGGCGTTGCACTGAAACATTCCGCGTTCTTCTTCCATGAGTTTATCCGCGCCCACGCACCACCGAGTCGACGGTTCCCGATTCTCCATCGGCATCGTGGCGGCGCGTTTCAACGAGGACCTCACCGACGCGTTGCTGGATCGGGTCACCGCCGCCCTGCGGGCCGCGGGCGTCAAGCCCGGCCGGCTTACCGTGGTGCGGGTCCCCGGTTCCCATGAGGTGCCATGGGCGGTGCAGGCGCTGGCCCGCCGCGGCCGGCGCGATGGGGTCATCGCCCTTGGCGTTTTGATCGGCGGCGACACCAACCACCACGAGATGGTGGGGCAGAGCGTGTCGCACGCGTTGCAGGGAATCGCCGTCGCCACCGGCGTCCCGGTGATCAACGGCGTGATTGTGACCGACACTCGCGCGCAGGCCGCCGCCCGCTGCCGGGGCCGGATCAACCGCGGCGCCGAATTCGCCGCCGCCGCGCTCGCCATGGCCGCGCTGAAGCGCAGTCTCCGCGCGTGAACCGGCCCGCGTCCCCACCACTCTGATGAGCAAAACCATTTTCGCCCAGCGTCGCGACGGCCGGGTCGCCGCCATGCAGTATCTCTATGCGTGGAGCATCAATCCGCCCGACAACCTCTCGGTGGACCTGGGGACCTTCTTTGAAAGCCTCGAGCAGCCGCGCGGGCATTACGCCTACGCCGAGGAGGTGATCCAGGGGGTGATCCTCAACGCCGAGGACATCGACGCGCGCATCAAGGCGCTGGCCCAGAACTGGGAATTCAACCGCATCGCGCGCATCGACCTCGCGATCCTGCGGGTGGCGATCTTCGAGATGATCCACCGCAAGGACATCCCGCCCGTGGTCTCGATCAACGAGGCGATCGACCTTTCGAAGCAGTTCTCCAACGCCGACGCCAAGCGCTTCATCAATGGCATCCTCGACCGCCTCAAGGACCAGACGGGCCGCGACGCCCGCAAGGCGGAGTGAGGAAGGAATCTGGAACTCAGGAACTCAGGATGGGCGAACTTGGGAACAAGGAGTTGAGCGGGCGCGTGATCGAGGCGGCGATCAAGGTGCATCAGACCTTGGGCCCGGGTTTCCTAGAGTCGGTGTATGAGAAGGCCCTTTGTGTTGAATTGGACCGCAGGGGAATCCCGTTCGAGTGCCAGAAAGCCGTGCGATTGCTCTATGGTGGTGTGCAGGTCGGAGAACATCGTCTCGACCTGCTCGTCGATGGTCGGCTGGTGGTTGAGCTCAAGGCGGTGAGTGCGTTGGAAGATGTCTTTTTCGCGATCGGCCGCTCCTACATGAAGGCGGTGGGCGTTCACGATGGATTGATTCTGAATTTTGCCGCCATGCCGCTTGAAATTCGCCGGATTGGACGAGAGAGGAATCCTTCCCTGAGTTCCTGAGTTCCAGATTCACGCTTTCCACATTTCATGTTTGGGCTGCTCAAAAAATTCAAAGCCGGTTTCGCCAAGACCGTCGCCGCGATCGGCGAGAAGACGGGCGCGTTATTTGGACGCAAGCCGATCGATGCCTCGTCGCTTGAGACGTTGGAGGAGGCGCTGTACACGGCCGACTTCGGGGTCGAGACCACCCGCGAGATTCTTGAGGAGATCAAGGCGGCCTATAAAAAGGACAAAGAGCTGCGCGGGCAGGCCGCGGCCGCCATCGGCGCCGCCGTCCTGCAGCGCGTGCTCGCCGGCGCCGAGGGGCGTCTGCCCGCGACCGCCGCCTCGGCGCCCACCGTCATCGCCATGATCGGCGTGAACGGCTCGGGCAAGACCACCACCTCCGCCAAGCTCGCGTGGCGACTGAAGCAGGAGGGCAAGGGCGTGACGCTCGCCGCGTGCGATACCTTCCGGGCCGCCGCCATCGAGCAGCTCAAGGTCTGGGGCCAGCGGCTCGAGCTGGAGATCGTGGCCAGCCACACCGGCGCGGATTCCGCCGCGGTCGCGTTCGATGCCTGGCAGGCCGCCAAGGCGCGCGGTCGGGACTATCTCATCGTCGACACCGCCGGCCGTCTTCACACGAAAAGCAATCTGATGGAGGAGCTCGCGAAGATCCGCCGCGTGTTGCAAAAGCACGACGCCACGGCGCCGCAGCACCGCTGGCTCGTGGTCGACGGCTCGCTCGGCAGCAACTCCATCGAGCAGGCGAAAGTGTTCCACCAGAGCTTCGGCCTGACCGGACTCGTCGTGACCAAACTCGACGGCACCAGCCGCGGCGGCGCGATCGTCGGCATCTACCGGCAGTTGAAGATCCCGATTTATTTCATCGGGCTCGGCGAAAAGGCGGAGGATCTGCAGCCCTTCAGCGTCGACGACTACGCGAAGGCCGTCTTCGGCGTGGAGGAGTAAGCTCGACTTGGTAGGGCGGCCACTCCGTGGCCGCCGTTCATGGACGGCGGTGACGGAGTCACCGCCCTGCCGGAATGTGGTCCGTCAGCGATAGACGTCCGTGCAGTCCATCGTGAAGAGGGGGATCCACTCGTCCTCTGCCGGCGTTTTCCGCACATGGAAAGTGCCTTCGATGAAGGCCGGCACGTCCAGGGAAGACGTGTCGGGGCCGACCGGCATCTTGGCGGAGATGAAATCGAAGAGGCGCGGCGCCAGGCCGAAGCAGCAGCTCGACGGGCTCGACATGATGAAGAACTCGCGGAGATGGCCGCCGACATTGAGGACCGGGACGATAAACCCGGTGATCCGGACGCGTTTTCCGTCCAGGGCGAGGATGTTGGGCGGCAGCTTCACCGGATCCTTGGCCGTCACGTGCTTGCCGGCCCATTCGGGACCCGGATCGAATTCCAACGCCTTGAAGGAAAGCTCCACCGTATCGTCCGCTTCCGCGCGCACGGCGGCGGTCGCCGTCTTGTCTCCCGGTTGTCCGGGGCGTCCCGTTGCCCGGGTGCCGACCCAGGCGGCCAGGCCAACGAGCGGGAGCAGGACCAAGGCCGCGACCAAGATTTTCCGCGAATGGCCCACGCGGCCGGCGGAATCATCCGGCCGTGCAGGCGTCGCGGGATCGTGGGACGGGGTTGGTTTCAAGCGGGGGTAGGCGAGTTCGGACGGACCTAAACCCAAGGCGGGCGGGGGACTTTGTCGATGGCTTTGACGGCCCGGGCGCGAGGGGAGGATTTTGTCCTACTTTCACCGGCCGCTGCTCGGCGCCATCACGAGGACCCGGTAATCGAGCAGGAGCCACGCGCCGTCCTTGTCGTCAAGGTGGGCGAGCACCTCGAGGCCGCTGCGGATGTCGGCCGGCAGATCCGGGCCGGCGGAGTAATCCCGGTCCCCGGCGGCAAACAGGCCGGGCACGGCATTGTGGCGCAAGCGGATGGTTTTCTTGTCGGCCGACACAGACATGATCCGGGCGCGGATCGTGACGCCGCTTTGTTCGACCAGCGTGGGTGTGCAGCCGCAGCCCTGGTCGGCGGCCAGGAGGACGTCGGCCTCGGGCAACGTGATGAGCAGCGTCTTGTTCGTGTTCGGCTGACCCGCGGGGTTAAAGGTCACGGAGAGCTGCGCGGCCGTGTCCGTGTAATCCTTCACGAGCCCCAGGCGCGGGTGGGTGCCGGACGCGAGTTGGGCCGCGGGGACAATCAGCGCGGGAGCCATCGTGGTACCGTAAGCCGTGGTCCGGCGCAGATAGAGTCCGCCCGGCTGGCTGTCGTCCTCACCCCGGCGTTCGATCCAGCTCACGAGCTGGGTGCCGTCGTGCAGCATCAGCACGTCGGCGCCTCCGGTGGAAAAACCCACGTCAATGCGCACGGCCTGAGTGAAGCTTTCGCCGGCGTCGGATGAAGTCGTGGCCAGCACGCGGGGTTCGTCCCCGGACGCCGTGAACCACGTGACCACGGCCCGCGAGCCCGCATGCGCCAGCCGCGGCCCGGCCTGGCTGATGTCCCCGGCGGGTTTCCAGCTGTCGGTCGTGAGGACCTGCGGCTTCTGCCACGTGCCCTCGACCAGCCGGGCCAGCATCACCTCGGTGGTGCCGCTTTTGGTCCGGCTGCGATACGCAAGCAGCACCGTGCCGTCGGGATAAACCGCGAGTGCCGGGGAGACGCCGGCCCACGCGGCCGCGTCCAGGGTCTCGGCCGGGGCCGTGCCGCGTTGGACGCGCAGGGCGGCGATGGGCGCACCCTCGAGCCAGGCGCGGAGGGTTTCACCGCCGGGCAGCCTGACACTGACCGCCGCCGCCAAAGACATCGGTTCCGTGGCCGGGACATTGGATCCATCGGAGAAGAAAATATTTTCGCGCACCGTCGGCCGGAAAACGGACGGAGTCTCGAGGTCCGCGGCGCGCAGTGGGGCGGCCAGGGCGGCCAGCGCCGCCAAGCCAACAATCCATAATCCGGAAGGATTGAACCACGGATTGCACGGATCACACGGATGGGAAGCCCGGAATCCGGCGCTGCTCCGCATCCCGGTAATCTGTGTAATCCGTGGTGGCATGGGACCTCTGCCTTTCGGCCGAGAATCAATGCCACGCGGCATGCCACGGCGCAAGCGAAGCGGCGTGGGTATTCGTACGGCGCGGCGTATTTCGGCGCGAACCGTTCAGCGCGGCTTGCGCCTGAAGTCGTGAGCGCGGAACGGCATCGGATCGAAGATCACGCGCCAGTTGCTCAGGTCGGGCGGCCGGAAGACCGGCCGGTCCCAGAGGACGTCACGCGCCCGCTCGGGGGGGCGGAGTTTCGCGGAGCGCGGCGCCGGGAAACCGGGATTGGTGTGGGGCAGGACCATAAACGTTGGGGGGATGCTCCTTAATCGGCGCAGGGGGAAAATATATTAGCACGAACCGTGAAGGGCCGCGAATTCACGCGAGTGACGCTCCGGGGTAGGGCGGACTCGGTGAGTCCGCCGCGATGATCGATCACGGCTGAAGCACCGCTTCAGCCCTACCCGCAATCAACCCCGACAGGTGCTTGCGCGGGTCGGGTCGTTCCACCAACCTCCGCTCCATGGTCACGAAACTTCTCCATACCCGCATGCGGGTGAACGACATTGAGCGGACCGTGCAATTCTACGAGCAGGCGCTCGGGCTGAAGGTCTCGCGCCGGCACACC
>CAIYFD010000118.1 GCA_903925425.1 uncultured Opitutia bacterium
TGGGGCGGGCGGTGCCGCCGGCACCCCGGCGGCCGCCGCCGGCGCCTTCGCGGCCATGCCGGACGACGCGATCGTCGGCAACGCCCTCCGCCTGCCCGACGCCGACATCGATACGGTCCTGGGCGCCCTCGAGCTCTACACCGGCAAGAACATCTTCCGCCCCGCCACCCTGCCCGTTCCCCCCGCCGGCGGCTTTAATGTCATGCTCTCCCGCGCAGCCGGTAGCACCAAGGCCGACGCCATCCGGGCGATCGAGACCGTGCTCGAGCTCAACGGCATCGCCGTGGTGCAGATCGACGACAAGTTCATGAAGGTCGTCCAGCTGGCCACCGCCCGCACGGAATCGCCCCCCATGATCCAAGGCTCGACCCTCGACCTGCCTTCCAGCGGCCGGGTCGGGACCAAGATCTTCCAGCTCAACTTTCTGTCGGCCCAGACCTTCGGCCCCTCGATCAACAATCTGGTGACTCCCGCCATCGGCGGCGCAGCCAATATCTCCGTCCTCGCAACCGCCAATGCGGTCATGGTCACGGACACCATCACCAACCTGCAGCGTGTCGAAAAGCTGATCGAGACGCTCGACAAGCCGGTGACGTCCAATCTCGACAACAAGGCCTTCCTGCTGAAAAACGCGCGCGCCTCCACCACCCTGAACCAGATCCGGCAGGCCCTGACCGCCGCCCAGCTCGCCCAGGTGGGCGGCCAGATCAGCGCGGATGACCGCGCCAACCAGATCATCGTGGTCGGCGATTCCCGCATCTTTCCCTTCTACGAGCAGCTGATCAGCAAGTACGACGTGAAGGCCGACCCGAACACGAAGCAGGAGGTCATCACCCTCAAGTCGGCCATCGCCACGGAAATGATCCAGATCCTCAACACGATCATCAGCGGTCAGACGCAGGCCGCCCAGCGGGTCAACGCCGCCACGGTGCGTCCCGGTAGCGGTGCGGCCGGCCAGGGCGGGTTCCCCGTCGGCTTGGGCGCGGTCGGCGCCACCCTCCCCGGCACCGTGGCCCCCGTGGCCGCGGTCGCCCCCGTGGCCGCCGCAGCAGCCGCAGCCCCCGCCGGCGCCGCCGCGGGCGGAGCCGCCGCCGGAGCCGGCACCTCGGCCAATGAATTCAGCGCCCTCATGACCATCGTCGCCGATCCGCGCACCAACTCGATCGTGGTCAACGGCACGGCCGACGACATCACCCTCATCCGGAACCTGATCGAGAAACTCGACCGGGTGCTCCCGCAGGTCGCCCTCGAGGTCAACATCGTCGAGGTCACCCTCAGCAAGACCGACACCAGCGGCCTGAGCGCCCTCGGCTTCACCGTCGGCACCGACACCAACCAGGGCACCATCGTCCCCGGCGCCACCGCCGGCACCACGAGCACCATCGGCACGACCAATCTCAACCGCGGCACCCATATCACCAGCATCTCCAGCCTCGCGGTCGGCGGCTGGGATGTCACGGGTGGCGTCGTCAACCCGCTCGCGTTCACCGCGGCCATGTCGAACGTCGGCAGCCGGAACAACGTCAAGGTACTCCAATCCACCACGCTGACCACCTCGCACAACAAGCAGGCCAGCTTCGCGGTCACCCAGCAGCAGCCGATCGTCACCGGCACCACCGCCGCCACCGCCACCACGGCATCGTCGTCCACCGTCAGCTACCAGAACATCGGTATCACGCTGACCGTCACGCCGCTGATCGGCGTCGACGACACCGTGCAGATGACCCTCGACCAAGTCGTCGACAGCGTCGTCGGCACGACCACCATCGACGCCAACACCCAGCCGATCATCGGCCACCGGCAGGCGACCTCGTTCGTCAACGTGAAGAGCGGTGAGATGATCGTCCTCGGCGGCCTGCGGACCGACACCCGCTCGAACAGCCGCAGCAAGCTCGGCTTCATCTGGGAAATCCCCGTGCTGAGCAATCTGCTCGGCGCCCGGACCCGTTCCGACGATGCCACCGAGCTTTTGTTCTTCGTCCGGCCCAAGGTCATCAAGTCCGGCACCGAGACCTCGATGACCAACGAGAAGATCAACGAGATGTCCAACAAGGAGGATGTGCAGCAGTACCTGAAGGATCCCTCGAAGCCGGCCCGCGAAAGCCTCCTCGAACTCGTCAAGTGACCGCCCCCGGGCATCCCCACCCATGAGCACACTTGCCCCCGATATGCTGCCCGAGTCGATTGCCAGCCGGTTGAACGACGAGCAGCGCCAGGCCCTCGCCGAGGTCAGTCGCCAGCAGCGGCTGGCCACCCTTGGCGGTTTCCTCGGCAAGAACGAGAACGAGATGCTCGAGGAGCTGGCCCAGGCTTCCGGCCTCGGCATCGCGCTCAACCTCGAGCCCGACCCCGACGCCCGCGGCGTCCTGCCCGCCCGCCTCGTCTACGATTACCAGATCATCCCGATCCGCCACGGCACCGCCCCGGCGGAGAATCCCGACGCGCCGGCGATCCCGCCGGAAA
>CAIYFD010000119.1 GCA_903925425.1 uncultured Opitutia bacterium
ACGACGCGGGCGCCAAAGCCCTTGAGCGAGAACGCCGAGCCCTTGCCCACGTCGCCGTAGCCGCAGACGCAGGCGACCTTGCCGGCGATCATGACGTCGGTGGCGCGCTTCAGGCCGTCAGCGAGGGACTCGCGGCAGCCGTAGAGGTTGTCGAACTTCGACTTGGTGACCGAGTCGTTCACGTTGATGGCGGGAACGCGGAGCTTCCCCTTCTCCATCATCTGGTAGAGGCGATGGACGCCCGTGGTGGTCTCCTCGGAGACGCCGCGCCATTCCTTCGCGATCTTGGTCCAGCGGGTTGGGTCCTCCTTGTGGACGCGCTTGAGGACATTCTTGATCACCTGCTCCTCGTGGGAACCGGACTTGGTGTTGACCCAGTCGCTGCCCTCCTCGAGTTCGCAGCCCTTGTGGATCAGCAGGGTGACGTCGCCGCCGTCGTCAACGACGAGCTGCGGGCCCTTGCCGCCCGGGAACGAGATGGCCTTGACCGTGAGGTCCCAGTATTCCTCGAGCGTCTCGCCCTTCCAGGCGAAGACCGGCACGCCGGCCGCCGCGATCGCGGAAGCGGCGTGGTCCTGCGTCGAGAAGATGTTGCAGGAGGCCCAGCGCACATCGGCGCCGAGCTCCACCAGCGTCTCGATCAGGACCGCGGTCTGGATCGTCATGTGCAGCGACCCGGTGATGCGGACATTTTGGAGCGGCTTCTTCGGGCCGAATTTTTTCCGGACGGAAACCAGGCCGGGCATCTCGTGCTCGGCGACGGAGATCTCCTTCCGCCCCCAGTCGGCGAGGCCGATGTCCTTGACGTGGTAGTCTTGTTTCGAGGCTTTTTTCTGCTTGGCGGTGGCCATAATGGTCGGTTGGTGGATTTTTGCGGAGCTCAGCGCAGGGCGGCCTTGAGGGCGGCGACCTTGTTGGTCGTCTCCCAAGGCATGCCGGTCTTGCCGAAGTGGCCGTAATTGGTGGTCTGGCGGTAGATCGGGCGCAGCAGGTTGAGCTGGGCGACGATCTCGGCGGGCTTGAAGCCGAAGACATTGCCGACCGCGCGGGTGATCTTCTCGTCGGAGACGACGCCGGTGCCGAACGTGTCGACCCGCAGCGAGACCGGACGGGGATGGCCGATGGCATACGCGAACTGCACCTCGCAGTGCGTGGCGAGGCCGGCGGCGACGATGTTCTTGGCGACCCAGCGGCCCATGTAGGCGGCCGAGCGGTCGACCTTCGACGGATCCTTGCCGGAGAAGGCGCCGCCGCCGTGGCGGCCCCAGCCACCGTAGCTGTCGACGATGATTTTGCGGCCGGTGAGGCCGGAGTCACCCTGCGGGCCGCCAATGACAAAACGGCCCGTGGGATTGATCAGGTACTCGGTGCGCTTGGTGAGAAGGCGGGCCGGGATGACCCGCTTGATGACGTTCTCAATCAGATATTTTTCGATCGTGCGGTGGGCGACGTCGGCGGTGTGCTGCGTGGAGATGACGACGTTGACGACCTCCACGGGCTTGTTGTCGACATAGCGGATGGAGACCTGGGACTTCGCGTCCGGGCGCAGCCAATCGACCTTGCCAGACTTGCGGATCTTCGTGAGCACCCGGCCGAGGCGGTGGGCGAACATGATCGGGGTCGGCATCAACTCGGGCGTCTCATTGCACGAGTAGCCAAACATGATGCCCTGGTCGCCAGCGCCCTGCTCGGCGGTCTTCTTGCCGGCGGCCTTCTTGGCATCCACGCCCTGCGCGATGTCGGCGGACTGGGCGGTCAGGTAGTTGTTGATGAAAACGGTGTCGGCGTGGAAGACGTCGTCGTCGTTCGTGTAGCCGATGAAGCGGATGGCATCACGGACGATCTTGCCGACGTTGACGACTTCGTCGATCGGCCTGGTCTTGCCGGTCTTCTTGTCCTGCAACTTCGGGATGGTGATCTCGCCCGCCAGGATGACCTGGTTGGACTTGACCATGGTCTCGCAAGCGACGCGGCTGGTGCGATCCTGCGCGAGGCAGGCATCGAGCACGCTGTCGGAAATCAAGTCAGCGACTTTGTCCGGGTGACCCTCACCAACGGACTCGGAGGAGAAAACAAATGTATTGGCCATAGGGATGAAGGCGTCGAGGGAAACGCCCGCCCCGATCGCCGGCAAGTCGGAATATCGTCATATCCGCATGCAACGATGCAAAGGTGCCCGGGCCTTACCCGGTCCGCCCCCCTGGGCGCCGGGAGGCCCTGAGCTTTTTTCTGGAGAAGCCGCCGGGCTTCACTATCCCAGCGCCATGCCCCAGACGCCCATCATCGACCCGCAAGCCATCGATAATCTGCGGATGCTCAACCCCGATGACGGCGACGAATTTCTCCGGGAGATCGTGGCGATCTTTGTCGCAGACACCCCGAAGCGCATCCTCGAGCTCGCCGAATGCCGGGCCAGCGGGGATACGGTGAGGTTCGTGCGGGCGGCGCACAGCATCAAGGGCAGTTCCTCCAATCTCGGCGCGCTCTCCCTGCGCCACGCGGCGGATATCCTGGAGCAGCACGCCAAGCAGTCGGGTATGGTTGGCGTGGACGCCATGATCGCCGACGTACGCAGTGAATTCTCACGCGCCGAACAGGAGCTCGCCCGGTTGGTAAAGACCTCCTGACCGGAGGCGGAGTCGCCGGCTCTATTTCCCGAGGAAATATCCCCGCTGGCGGTCGGAAATCGCGAGGCCCGTCTTTTCCATTACTTTCAGCAGGTCCTCCCAGATCAGGCGCTTGTTCTGGTTGGTCGGGGTGCGCAGCACGTAGCTCGGATGGTAGGTGACCATCAGGGGCCGGCCCGCAAACGTGTGCCACTGGCCCCGCACCTCGCCGAGGGTGCGAAACGTGCCCGGGCCGAGCAAGCCCTCCGCCGCCGTCTTGCCCAAGGCCACGATCAATTCCGGCGCAACGACCTCGATCTGGGCCGTGAGATACGGCTGGCAGTAGGCCATCTCGGCCGCCGTCGGCGGCCGGTTGCCGTATTGCACGCCACCCGCGGCCCCCGGCATCTGCGGACGCCAGTTCATGAGGTTGCCGATATAGACGTCGCTGCGCGCGAGACCCATGCCGGCGATCATCTTGGTCAGCAGCTGGCCGGCGGGACCGACAAAGGGTTCGCCCTGCTCCTCCTCCTCCGCGCCCGGGGCATCGCCGATGAACATGATCCGCGCGTCGAGGTTCCCGACGCCAAAAACGACCTGGCTGCCCGACCGCACATTGGCCCGGCACGTCGCGTCGGCCAACACGAGCTCGCGCAGGGCCGACCAGCGCGCGGCCTTGTCGCCGTCGGGCAATTTAACGACCGGCGCAGGCGGAAGATTCGATGCGACCTTCGGAGCAGCCGCGGGAACGTCCTGGGCTGGCGTCGGCTTCACCGGGGCCGCCGTAAGCCGCGCGTCGGCGGACGGAGCCGGTGGGGTCGTGACGGCCGGCGGGATGCTTTTCGCCAAGGCCCGCCGGAGCAGCGCCACGCTCTCGTCGGAGATTGAAACCGTGCGGATCCCCTCCGCCTTGAGGCGCTGGAGTTCGGACGTGATGGCGGCGAGGGATCTGCGCATGGGGAAAGGCCCTGCTAGCCAACTTGGGTTGCACCCAGCCGGGCCGCGAGCAGCTGATCCACGTACTTCCCCAGCACATCAAACTCGAGGTTCACCCGTTCACCCGCGCGGCGGCCAACGAGATTCGTGACGTTCCAGGTGTGGGGAATCAACCAGACCGAAAAGGTGTCGCCGGAGACGTCGCCCACCGTCAGCGAGATGCCGTCGATCGCGACGCTGCCCTTCGGCACGAGGAGGCGGCCGCTGCCGGCCGGGGCCTTCACCCGCAGGTGATGATCCGCGCCGCGGGGCTCGAGCACCACGATCTCGCCGGTGCCGTCAATGTGGCCGGTCACAAAATGTCCGCCGAGCTTGCCGCCGACGCGCAGGCTCGACTCGAGGTTCACCACGGAGCCGGGCCGCAGGTCGCCCAGATTGGTGACGCGCAGCGTTTCCTCGAGGAGATCGAACGCCACCTCGCCGTCCCCCAGCACGGCCGCAGTGAGGCAGCAGCCGTTGACGGCAATGCTGTCACCCAGCGCGACGGACTGGAGCAGGCCGCCCGCCGCCACGCGCAGCCGCCAGCCCGCGCCCTGCCGGGCGAGCTCCTGCACCTGACCCGCTTCCTCGATGAGACCGGTGAACATGGGTCAGGGATGTCAGGCGCGGATGCGGCTGACTGCGGAGATTGACCGACCAGATGAAAGTTTCACAGTGGCTGATTCCATACGATGGCTACCAACAGCAAAGAATACGACTTTCGGCAGATCGAACCGCACTGGCAATCCTTCTGGGAGAAAAACCAGTCATTCAAGGCCGTCGCGGATCCGAGCCGCCCGAAGTACTACATCCTGGACATGTTCCCCTACCCCTCGGGGACGGGGCTGCATATCGGCCACCCGGAGGGTTACACCGCCACCGACATCCTCGCCCGCTACAAGCGCGCCCGGGGCTTCAACGTGCTGCACCCGATTGGATGGGACGCCTTTGGCCTGCCCGCCGAGCAGCATGCGGTGAAAACCGGCACGCACCCCGCCGCCAACACGCAGAACAACATCACCAACTTCCGCCGGCAGATCAAAGCCCTGGGCTTTTCCTACGACTGGGAACGTGAGGTCGACACGACCGACCCGAAATACTTCCGCTGGACGCAGTGGATCTTCCTCCAGCTCTTCAGGAAGGGCCTGGCCTACGTCGACGAGCGCCCGGTGTGGTGGTGCCCGGAGCTTCGCACCGTCCTCGCCAACGAGGAGGTCGTGGACGGCAAGTCCGAGGTCGGCGGTTTCCCCGTGGAGCGTCGCAACCTCCGCCAGTGGGTCCTCCGCATCACCGCCTATGCCGAGCAACTGATCGACGGCCTCAAGGACGTGGACTGGCCGGAATCCACGAAGCGCATGCAGGAGGCGTGGATCGGCCGCAGCGAGGGCGCCGAGGTGCTGTTCAAGCTCGAGGATGCCACGCTCGGCGATCTCAAGATCTTCACCACGCGCCCCGACACGCTCTTCGGCTGCACCTACATGGTCCTCGCGCCCGAGCATCCGCTCGTGGCCGCGCTGACCACCGCCGCGCAGCGCGAGGCCGTCGAAGCCTACCGCCGGAAAACCGCCGCGAAGAGCGACGTCGACCGCATGTCCGAGGCCGACAAGGAAAAGAGCGGCGTTTTCACCGGCAGCCACGCCATCAATCCCATCAACGGCGCCCGGGTGCCCGTATGGATCGCCGACTACGTCCTCATGGGCTACGGCACCGGCGCCATCATGGCCGTGCCGGCACACGACGAGCGCGACTTCGCGTTTGCGAAGCAATACCATCTGCCCATCCCGCGGGTGATCGCGGCCGCGGACGGCAGCGATGAACTGCCATATACCGGCGACGGCACGCTGATCAATTCACCCGGTTACGACGGACTCGCCTGGCCGGAGGCGAAAAACAAAATCAGCGCCGACCTCGCCGCGCGCGGCATCGGCAAGGGCACGGTCAACTACAAGCTGCGCGACTGGCTGTTCTCCCGCCAGCGCTATTGGGGCGAGCCCTTCCCCATCGCCTGGGTGAACGAGGCCGACTACCGCACGGCGGCCGCCCTGAGGCAGGACCTGCCCGCGCAACCCGTCACGTTTGTCGAGCAAGGCGTCACGCAATATGCCCTGCCCCTGCCCGACGCCGCCCTGCCGCTCGTGCTGCCCGAGGTGCAATCCTACCTGCCCAGCGGCACCGGCGAGAGCCCGCTGGCCAACGTCACCGCGTGGCTGGAGATCTGGCTCGAGGTCCGCACCGGCGCCAGCGTGCCGGCCACGCAGGCGAAGCCCTCCGGCGCAGCCTGGGTGCGCGCCCGCCGCGAGACCAACACCATGCCGCAATGGGCCGGCTCGTGCTGGTATTACCTGCGGTACCTTGACCCGGCAAATTCCGCGGCCTTCGCCAGCCCGGAGGCGCTGAAATACTGGGATGTGCCCGACCTGTACGTCGGCGGCGCCGAGCATGCCGTGCTCCACCTGCTCTATGCGCGCTTCTGGCACAAGGTGCTCTTCGACCTCGGCCTGGTGCCCCAGTCCGAGCCGTTCAAAAAACTTTTCCACCAAGGCATCATCCTCGGCGAGGACGGCGTGAAGATGTCCAAGAGCCGGGGCAATATCGTGAGTCCCGATACCATTATCGACTCGCATGGCACCGACACCCTGCGCCTCTACCTGATGTTCCTTGGACCGCTGGAGGCCATGAAACCATGGAGCATGCAGCAAATCGAGGGCGTGCACCGCTTCCTCCAAAAAATCTGGCGCGAGTGCCTGGACTTGGACGGCAACGTCAACGCCAAGATCGCGGACGGCGAGGTCGACGCGCCCGAAACGCTCCGCCTGCTGCACGAGACCATCAAAAAGGTCGGTGAGGACATCGAGGGACTGCGCTACAACACCGCGATCTCGCAGATGATGATCCTGGGAAACGCGCTGCAAAAGGCGCCCCAAGTCAGCCGGGGTACCCTGCGGATTTTCCTCCAGCTGCTGGCCCCCTTCGCCCCGCATCTCGCCGAGGAGCTCTGGGACCGGCTCGGTGGCGCGCCCTCGGTGATGACCGCGCCGTGGCCGACCCACGACCCGGCGCGCCTCGCGGTCACCGAGTTCAAGCTCGTGGTCCAGGTCAACGGCAAGCACCGCGGCGAATTGCTCGTCCCGGCGGAGATCACGGAAGCCGCGGCCCTCGCCTTGGCCACCGCCCACCCCAAGGTCGCGCCCTTCCTCGCGGGCAAGCCCGTCAAAAGAGTCGTTCACGTACCACGAAAGATCCTCAATATTGTCGTAGAAGTACCTAGCACCGGGAACTTGTGACGCCGCATCACTGATTACATCTTTAGGCCTTCGGAAACGACTAACCTGATCCCGGAAATCATGAAAACCAAGGCCTCCCGGTACTCCTCCGCCCTCACCCGCGCGACCTTTCTCGGTCTGGCCGTGTTCCTCGCGTCGCCCCTGCTCGCCGCCGGATCAAAGAATCCCGTCGGAAAGATGTACGTCGCCATTCTCGGCGGCGCCGCCGATCTCGCGGGCGACGATCAAGTCACGGATCTCAAGAAAAAGACGGCCCATTCGGTCAATGGGGCGGTCCTTGAGACCAAGAGATCAACCACCCAGGAAGCCGGCGCAGAGAACAAGGCCGACTACTCGGCCATGGTTTTCTCGAATGGCACGGGCATGTACGTGGATCCTGATTCACGCCTGAACGTGAAAAAGTTCGAGCAGGAGCCCTTCAAGCCCAACCGCACCGATATGGATGTGGAGCCTTCCGTCTCCCATACGCAGACCATGCTGGAGCACGGGACAGTCGGACTTTGCACCCCAAAGATGTCGAACGGCAGCACCATGGTCTACCAGACCTCACTCGGGGCCGTGAACATCCGCGGCCGGCGTGTGGTCATCGAAGCCAATGAGGATTACACGCGCGTGGCGATGATTGAGGGCGAAAGCACCGTGCGCTCGGGCGAAGGGAACGCCCTCGACCTCGGCGGCCAGGTGCTGAAGGCCGGCCAACAAGCCTACATCCGGCGGGGTGTGGCAGGCCAGCCGCCCATCGTTCAAATCGAAACCATCCCGCAGAGCGCGATGGCCGCCCTCGACGACAAGGTCGCCATGGCGTGCATCGCCAAGAAGTCCGTCTATTTCGAAGCGGTGGACCGGAATGTCGGGTCCGGCGGGGACGCAAACGCGGACTCCCTCGTGGCCGGTGCCGGCGATGGCAAGCAGGGCGACACCAGCGGCGCCGGGGTCTCCGTCTTTGACGACGCCCCCACCCAGGTGCTGGTCGCCGTCGAGGTGGTACCGGTCCAGCTCCCTGTCGAGTACACCGTCAGTCCCGCCC
>CAIYFD010000120.1 GCA_903925425.1 uncultured Opitutia bacterium
AGAAGATCGGAGATCGGTCAGACGGTCCGATCCCCCGGCAGGGGTCTGCCGGGGCTATATCCGATCTCGAAGGCTTCCATAGGTGTGTTCGTGTCGATGCGCATTCGCGCGGCTTAGTCGGTCTGCAGGTAATCCAGCAGGCCCTGACGCCCGCCTTCACGGCCGAAGCCGCTCTCCTTGTAGCCACCAAAGGGCGAAGCCGGATCAAACTTGTTGTAGGTGTTGGCCCAGACCACGCCGGCTTTCAGTGCGTTGCTCATTTTCAGGATGCGCGAGCCCTTGTCGGTCCACACGCCGGCACTAAGGCCGTACGGGGTATTGTTGGCCTTCTCGATCGCCTCCTCGACCGTGCGAAAGGTCAGGACACTGAGCACCGGCCCAAAAATCTCCTCCCGGGCGATGCGGTGGCTAGCTGTGACCCCGGTGAAAAGAGTCGGCCGAAAGAAATATCCCTGCGTCGGGAGCCGGCAGGGCGCCTGGTAAAGATCTGCTCCTTCTCGCACGCCTGCGGCCACCAAGGACCGGATCTTGGCGAGCTGTTCACGCGAATTGATCGCTCCCACATCAGTGTTCTTGTCGAGCGGATCACCCACCCGCAGGTGGCGGAGGCGAAATTTGAGCCGCGTGATCACTTGGTCCGCGACCGATTCCTGCACCAGCAGACGCGATCCAGCACAGCAGACATGACCCTGATTGAAGAAGATGCCGTTCACGATGCCCTCGACGGCCTGGTCGATCGGGGCGTCGTCGAAGACGATGTTGGCCGCCTTGCCGCCGAGTTCGAGGGTCATGCGTTTGCCGGTGCCGGCGAGTTGCCGCATGATTGCCTTGCCGACCTCGGTCGAACCGGTGAAGGCCACCTTGGCCGCCAGCGGATGGGCCATGACCGCCGCGCCAACTTCGCCGCCGCCGGTCACGAAATTAACCACGCCCTTGGGCAGTCCCGCGTCCTGGAGGATCTCGGCGAGCTTCAAACAGGTGATGCTGGTGGTCTCGGCCGGCTTCAGCACCACGCAGTTGCCCGCAGCGAGGGCCGGGGCGATTTTCCACGCCAGCATCAGCAGGGGAAAATTCCAGGGGATCACCTGTCCCACCACGCCCAAGGGACGCGCGCGTCCGCCGGGCACGACATACTCAAGTTTGTCGGCCCAGCCGGCATGATCAAAGAAATGCGCCGCCGCCATCGGCAGATCGAAGTCGCGCGACTCGCGGATCGGCTTTCCGCCATCCATCGTCTCGGCCACGGCAAACTCGCGCGCCCGGTCCTGCAGCAGGCGCGCAATGCGAAAAAGATACTTCGCGCGATCCCGACCCGGAAGTTTGCCCCATGTGCCAAACGCGCGGTTCGCCGCCCGATAGGCCGCGTCGACCTCGGAGCGGCCCGCCAGCGCGATCTGCGCCAGTTTGCGCCCGGTGGCCGGATTGATGGAGTCGAAATACTTCCCGCTGCGGGGCGCCACGAACCGTCCGTCGATAAAAAGGTCGTAGCGTTCCTGCAGTTTCGGATCCGCCGTTTCCGGCGCGGGGTCGTATTCCCAGCGGTCGCCAAAAACCAACGCGGGGCCAGCGCGGCGCGGCGTCACACGGGATTGCTTGGCTGGGCTCGTCATGGCCGGGGCGATTGGGAGGGATTCATCGGGTCCTTGGCGAGTGCCGAAAGCTTAGTAGGCATCCGTGGCATCGCTGAAATTCCACGGCGCCTGATAGCAACCCTGCCGTTCCTTTTCGATCTGCCTGATCAGATCATTCAACAGCGCACTCGCGCCGAACCGGTAGCGCGTATTGGTGAGCCACTCGTCTCCGAGGGTCTCCTTGACGGCGATGAGGAACTGTAGGGCCTGCTTGGCCGTCCGGATACCACCCGCGGGCTTCATGCCGATCGCCACGCCAGTCTCGAGATAGTGATCCCGGATGGCATCGAGCATCACCTGGTTGTTAGCCAAGGTGGCATTGAGGGACGTTTTGCCCGTGCTGGTCTTGATGAAATCACCGGGCCGGATCACGCGCATGGCGAGGAAGGACGCCCATCGGATGGCATCGTAGGTCTCCAGTTCGCTCACCTCGAGGATCACCTTGAGCGTGGCGGCGCCGCACTGCTCGACCACGCTGGCAATCTCATCCTGCACCCGGCCGTGATCGCCGGCCAGGAATGCCCCGCGATTGATGACCATATCAATCTCATCGGCTCCGTGGGCCACGGCCGCCCTCACCTCCGCCAGCCGGGTTCTCAATCCAGTCTGACCCGACGGGAAGGCGGTCGCCACAGAAGCGATCCGCACCGCGGATCCGCGCAAGTACCGGCGGGCATGCCGGACCATCGCAGGGTACACGCACACCGCCGCCACCGCGGGAATACCTTCACCCTCGTGGGGTCTCATCGCCTTCTGGCAGAGCGAGGCCACTTTCCCAGGCGTGTCCTTTCCTTCCAGGGTCGTGAGATCGACCATGGAGACCGCACAGCGCAGGCCCCACAGCTTAGAGCTCTTTTTGATGCTGCGCGTCGTGTATTTCGCGACGCGCTCCTCAACCCCCACAGCATCCACCGAACCGAAACTTTTCCTCCATGCCGGGTCCGGGAGGTGACGCGCCGAATTCATTGCCACGCATCCATGGCGCCCCGGAAATCCAAAAACAACGCGAAATCTCCGAGCCCAAACGTACGGGGACGACTGAAGCGGGGAGGAAATAAGTGGCGGGCCACATACCCCTATGCGACCCGCCACCAGCTTTCATAGTTACCCCATATCTCACGCGCTAGGCGCGGGAGATGTCATAACCGATTTTGGTGACGCAACATGCCCTGAAGGGTTACGATTTTTCTTTGCAGGGTCGGGGTTTTCCCGGAAGAGGCTCTTTCTTGGGTACGGGCGGCGCCCAGAGCCGGATCATGTATTCGGCGAGGTTCCGCATGCTGGTACGGGCGCGGCCCTCAATCTGCACCCATTGCCGCAAAGTCGGGACAACTTGGCTGCGCTCTTCAAAGCCGGCCCACAATTCTCGTTCTAAAGCCGTTATTGTGTAATGGTTTAATCCATCACCACCCACCATTTTCCGAACTTTTTCCTGCCAATACTGTCGCTCCTCGGCCCGCTGCGATAGATAATCGAAAAAGATCTGTTCGCAGCGGTTCAAACTCATCCCAGCAACCTGCAAGTCCCTAGATCCAGAACAACCTGATTCCGAAACCGAGTGCGTGATTGCAAAACCACCCCCTCCGGCGTCCAATTCTAGCCGTCCGCTTCAGTCTAGCAACGAATACTAATATGTGGCAAAAATTCAAAGAACAAATCCCAGCTGTCATTTTGACGGCTGCCCTCATCATTGGAGCCGCTTTTTGGCTCTCCCAAAAGACCCTCGACGAGGCCAAGGCCAGTCAGGACACCAAACTGGCGCAGCAACGCTCCGAGTTTGAAGCCCAAATCAAGGCTTCCTCCGAGCAAACCCGCCAGCAGATCCAGTCGGTTGACAAGCTGCTGAAGGACGCGATCCAGAAGCGTGAGGCCGATGTCTTCATGACCAGCGAAGAGGTGGCCAAGCTCAACGCCGAGAAGGTCAACCAGCTGGCCGAGGCCATCGCCAAGAAGGTCCAGCCCTACAATCCCCTCCCGAAGAGCCCCGAGGAGGCCGAGCGCATGCAGAACGAGCAGGTCGACAAGGTTTCCAGCCGCATGGCGGACAAGATCTCCCCCATCCTCACCGAAATGGCCAAGGATGAGCACCTGACCCGTGACTCGATTAATGCCTACAGCGAGCGGATTTCTGACCAGATCGGCCGCGTTTTGACCTCCGAAATGGCCAAGAATGCTCAGCTGAACAACAACCTGCAGGCCACTCAGGCCGTCGCGCAGGATGCCTCCAAGCTGTCGCACGAAATCACCGCCCTGTATCTGAGTTCGATCAAAGACAACGGCGCCATCACCCGCCTGCTCTCCCTCCCGGCCAACATCGTGAAGGATGTCGCCAACAAGAGCATCGTCTCGAACAGCGAGCGTAAGCAGATCGAGCAGGACCTGATCAACCGGATGAACGAGACCGACAAGCGTCTCGCCGACATCCAGGCCCAGAATCCGAAGAAGTAATTGCCGCTCACCCGAGCGAACAAAAGCCACGCCGCAAGGCGTGGCTTTTTTGTGCCCAATTCCAGCGCCTGAAGGCGCCGATCAAGCCGCGCCGCCCGCTCCGCTCGACACGGGCTTCACCGCGGCCCGAAGGCTGGCGGTGAAGTAATCCCGGTTCATGCGGGCGATGAAGTCGTGGGAAATGAGCTTCGGGCAGGCGGCACTGCACTCGTACTGGTTGGTGCAGTTGCCAAAGCCTTCAGCATCCATGGCGCCAACCATGGCAAGAACGCGCCGATCGCGCTCAGCCTGGCCCTGAGGCAGCAAACCAAGGTGAGAAACCTTCGCCGCGACGAAGAGCATGGCGCTGGCGTTCTTGCAGGCCGCCACGCAGGCCCCGCAGCCGATGCAGGTGGCCGCATCCATCGCGAGGTCGGCATCGGGCTTGGGCACCGGGAGGGAGTTTGCCTCCGGCGCCGAGCCGGCCCGGGCGGTGATGAAACCCCCGGCCTGCTGGATCCGATCAAAGGCACTGCGATCGATGACCAAGTCCTTGATCACCGGGAAAGCGGCGGCGCGGAACGGCTCAACCGTCACGACATCACCATCACGGAAGCTCCGCATGTAGACCTGGCAGGTCGCCACGCCCTTGCCCGGGCCGTGCGGCTTGCCGTTGATCGTGCAGGCACAGGTGCCGCAGATGCCCTCGCGGCAATCATGGGCGAAGGCAATGGGCTCCTCGCCCTTCCGGGTCAGCTCGTCGTTCACGACGTCGAGCATCTCCAGGAACGACATGTCCGGGTTCAGATCCTTCGACGGGTAGTCGACGAAGCGGCCGGGCTGGGTCGGGCCGGCCTGCCGCCAGACCCGGAGGGTGATACCAAAATTCTTGCTCGAGTTCTCGGCGACCATGGCGGAAGGCGGCTTACTTGTAGTTGCGGACGCTCATTTTCACGAATTCGTAGTTGAGCGCTTCAACGTTGCGGAGCGGCGCGCGGCCTTCGCCCTGGTACTCCCAGGCGGCCACGTGCGAAAATTTCTCGTCGTCGCGCTTGCACTCGCCATCCGGATGCTGGTGCTCCTCGCGGAAATGGCCGCCGCAGCTCTCCTCGCGGGCCAGGGAGTCGCGGCACAGCAGTTCACCGAGGTCGATGAAGTCGGCCACGCGGCCGGCCTGCTCGAGGGATTGGTTCAAGGAGTCGCCCGAGCCCGGCACGTTCACGTTGGCGCGGAACTCCTCGCGCAGCGCGGGGATCTTCTGCAGGGCCGTCTCGAGGCCCTCCTTGGTGCGGGCCATGCCGGCGTACTCCCACATGATCTTGCCGAGGCGCTTGTGGTAATGGCTGACCGGCTCCTTGCCCTTGTTCGCGAGGAAGCGGGTGGTCGCCCCGCGGACCTCGTCCTCGATGGCCTTGAACTCGGCGGCATCGGCTGACGGGCGGGATCCGGACTTTTGGCCGGCGAGGTAGTCGCCGATCGTGTAGGGAATAACGAAGTAGCCGTCGGCGAGCCCCTGCATGAGCGCGCTGGCGCCGAGGCGGTTCGCTCCGTGGTCGGAGAAGTTGGCTTCGCCCAGCACAAAAAGGCCGGGGATGTTCGACATCAGGTTATAGTCCACCCAGAGGCCGCCCATGGTATAGTGGACCGCCGGATAGATCCGCATCGGGGTCTTGTAGGCGCTTTCCGCGGTGATCTCGTGGTAGATATCGAAGAGATTGCCGTAACGCTCGCGGACGCCGTTTTCACCGAGCCGCTTGATGGCGTCGGCGAAGTCAAGGTACACGCCGAGGCCGGACTCGCCGGCCCCGCGGCCCTCATCACAGGCGCGCTTGGCCGCGCGGGAGGCGACGTCACGCGGGCAGAGATTGCCGAAGCTCGGGTAGAGGCGCTCGAGGAAGTAGTCGCGATCGGTCTCGGCGATTTCGGCCGGAGGCTTCAGGCGGTCGGCCTTGTTCTTGGGGGCCCAGACGCGGCCGTCATTGCGGAGCGACTCCGACATCAGGGTG
>CAIYFD010000121.1 GCA_903925425.1 uncultured Opitutia bacterium
ACGCGGCGGGCCTGCGATTCGGTGACGCGGCGATTGGCGGCGTCCTCCCATTGCGATGCCAGCTTCAGGGCCGCCTTGCGGTCGGTGGTCTTCGTGCTGCGCTGCGCCCGTGACCCGTCAGGCAGAGTGAAACAGGCGTAGAAATACTTGCTTGAAATGCGTCGCCGGAGTGAGGCCATGGGTGACAACAGGACTGACAACATGCGCCGTTGTTTTTCAATGTTTTTCGATGTGCTCTCACTCTGAATAAAAAATCGCCGGACGGGAAAAACAAGTCGCTGGTTCGAGTCCCGTCCATCCCGCCATTTATGGCGATAAGCCGCAGTAAAATGCGGCTTTTTTGTGCCCAAAGGTAAGATTTGGAAGGAGTCACTCCTTGACGGTGAACTCGGCGGCGAACTGGGTCTTTTCCCAGCTGACCTTGATCACCCCGCCCGTCGGGGTGTTCTCAACCGCGATGGTGAGCTGGTCGATTTGGGCGGGCAGTTCGCTCTTCTTGAAATTGATGCGGGCGACATCGGCCGTCTCGTCGACGGGGATGCCCCATTTCCCGACGTTCCGGCTGAAGGCCAGTTTCGATGCGCCCGTCTCGCTCGGGATCCAGTAGAGCGTGTAGACACCGGTTGGGATCGTGGTCGCGCCGAAGACCAAAGGTTTTTGGGTGATCAGGGTCGTGGCCTCATCGGCCCCCATCCGGTCCGCCTGGTTCCACGCCACGAGGCCGCCGAAGATTTTGCGGATCTCGCCCGGGGGATTGGAGTTCTTGGAGAACGGGCGGCCGTAGGTGATCGTCACCCGCGGACCGTTGAAACCGCCGATCGCGGCGCTCACGGTCTCATGCGGGCTGATCCCGCCGGAGGAGTTGACCTTGGGCCTGACGGGTCCGCCACCCATCGCACCCCCCAGCGGACCTCCCGGGCCGCCTCCGTTAGGCTGGGCACCCAGGGAAAGGGCGGCGAACAGCAGGCTGAGGGTGACGAGGCCGGTTTTGACGGGATTGGGCATGGAGCGGGAGGGATGTAATCGGACGAAAGACTGGGGCAGGGCAGACTTGGCTGGGTAGGGGGATATTCCGGGGCCCGGGTGACTCCGGATGGGAGCGGCATGGTTCGAGACTATTCCCAATCGGAGGACAATCCCGGCCTCCCGGGACCGGTCACGGTGCACAGCTTGGGAATAACCCGTGAACAAATCGCAAGGTTTTCGGTTTGCGGCCGGAAAATGCCACTCTCAACGTCCCGCTTTCATGTATCTGAAGGCGCTCAAACTGCATGGCTTCAAGTCATTCGCAGACGCAACCCAACTCAATTTCGAACCCGGCGTGACCGCGGTCGTAGGGCCGAATGGATGTGGGAAGTCCAATATCGCCGACGCCATCCGCTGGGTGCTGGGCGAGCAGAGCGCGAAAGCCCTCCGCGGTGGCAAGATGCAGGACGTGATCTTCGAGGGCGCGGATACCCGCAAGCCGGCGCAACTCTGCGAGGTGGCGCTGCTGCTGACCGAGTGCGAGAAGCAGCTCGGCAGCGACTTCCACGAGATTGAGATCATGCGGCGCGTCCATCGCGACGGCCAGAGCGAGTATTTCTTCAACGGCCAGCCGTGCCGGTTGAAGGACATCCACAAGCTTTTCATGGACACCGGCATTGGCCGGACGAGCTACTCGATCATGGCGCAGGGCCAGATCGACCAGATCCTGTCCTCGAAGCCGGAGGAGCGCCGCGCGGTGTTTGAGGAGGCGGCCGGCATCACCAAGTACAAGAGCCAGCGCCGCGAGGCGATGAACAAGCTCGCGCTCACCGAGCAGAATCTGGCCCGCGTGGCCGACGTGATCGGCGAAGTGGGCCGGCAGATCGGCAGCCTCCGCCGGCAGGCCGCCAAGGCCATGCGCTACCGCCGCCTCGCCCACCGCCAGCGGCACCTGAGCCTCGCGTGGGCCGGCTTTAATCATGCCCAGCTCAGCGCCACCCTCGCCGGACTCGAGGCGACCGTCGCCGGGCTGCGCTCGCGCGCCGAGGCCCGCCGGGCCGGGCTGGACAGCCGCCAGGCCGTGCTCGACGGCCGCAAGGCCCGCCGCACCGAGCTGGGCCAGCGCGTGCAGGACGCGCAGCAGGGCGTCTTTGATCTTCGTTCCCAGCGCGAGGCGGCGGAGAACGCCGGCAACCTCGCGGGAATCAAGCGCACCGGTCTCGAGGAGCGCATCGGTTCCTCGCGCGAGGATCTCGGCGAACTCGAGATGCAGCTCCGCGAGGTGTCGGCCCAGGCTGACACGGGCGCGCAGGACAAGCAGCTCCAGCTCGGGTTGCTCGGTAGTTCCGATGCCGTCTTCCAGCAGCGCAACCGCGAGCTCGCACTCGCCGAGGGCGAGCTAAGCAAGTTGGAGCAGGAGCTCAATCAAGGACGGTTCCATCTGCTGCAGTTCGAGAGCACGGTCGCGCGCTTGCGGACCGACTGCTCCGGCTACGAGGTCGAGCAGAAGACGAGCGTGCATCGTCATGACCTGCTCGCGACGGACCTCGTGCAGGTCAAGGCCCAGCAGGAACAGGAGATTCTGACGGTAGCGGCCGCGAACGAGCGGGCGACCGCGGCCAACGCGGCCAAGGAGTCGGCCCAGCAGGAAGCGGCCAAGGCCCAGCAGACGATCGGCGACCTCACCCGCGAATTCCGGGAGGCGCAGCGCAAGCTCCAGGAAACCGACCGGCAGCTCGCCCAGCGCACCGCGCGCCTGAAACTTTTGCAGCAGCTGCAGGAAAAGTGGGAAGGCTTCGGCGAGGGCGCCAAGGCCGTGCTGCAGGGGCGCCTTGAGGGCGCGCTGGCCGGCGGCAAGGTTTCGCCGATCACGCGCGGACTCGAGGTGAAGCCGGAGTTCGGCCGGGCCGTCGAGGCTCTGCTTGGTTCCGCCGCCGAGGCGATCCACGTCAGCGACATCGCGACCGCCGGCCGCATCCTCGCGCAGCTGGAGACCGAGCAGATCGGTTCCGCCGTGCTGCAGGTGGCGGGCGTCGGAGTGGGGGAGTCCTCCGCCGCGGTCTTGCCCGCGGGCTTGGCGCCGGCGTTGTCTGCCCTTGGTGAAATCAGCGCGGGGCATCCCGCGCGCAGCATTCTCGCGGAGTGTTATGTCGCCGACGATCTCCCGGCCTTCCTGGGATTCTGGGAGGCCAATCCCGGCTTCGGCTTCCTCGCGGTCGCGACGCGCAAGGGCGAGATCGTGGACCGCCGCGGTCTGGTCTCCGGTGGCTACCAGAATCCGCGCAAGGCGGCGCACAGCATCGTGCAGCGCGAGATCGACCTGCGCGAAACCGGTCAGGCCTTGGCCGTCGAGCAGAAGTCGCACGACGAGCAGCGCGTCGCGATTGACGAACTCAACGGGCGCCTCGCCGCCGCCGAACAGCTTTTGGAGCAGTGTCGCTCCGAGGTCCTCGCGTCCACGCAGACCGCGGCCGCCATGCAGGCCGAGCAGCGCAACGCCCAGCGGGCGGTGGAGGACGTCCTCGCCCGCGTGCGCCGGATGGAGTCCGAGCTGGCCGCACTGCTGGCCGCCCGCAACGAGGCCCAGTCGCGCTGGGAAAAGGCGAGCGCCACGCTCGTGGAGTCCGAGGCCTCGGTCGCCCATCAGCGGGAGGTCATGCGCAAACTTGAGGTGCGGCTCACCGAGATCCGCACCGACCGCGAGGTGAAGCGCGATTCGCTGGCGCAGGCCCGCCTCGAGCTGGCGGAGCGCCGGCAGAAGGTCGAGGTCCTCGACCGCGGACTCGGCGAGATGGAGCGCCGTCGTCATCAACTCGGCGATCTGCTGGTGCAGCGCCAGCAGGAGATTGGGGCCTGGACCGAGCAGGTGGCCGCCCTTGAGCAGGAAGCGGCCACGAAGCGTTTGAGCGCCGGTGAACTCGCCGTCACACTCGAGGTCGCCCAGGAGCAGGTGGCGCAGGCCCGCCGCGATTTCGGGGCATTGGAGGAGGAGATTGCCGTCCTCGAGGCCGAGCAGGCCGGGGTCCGCGTCGAGTCCGATTCCGCGCAACAGGAACTGGCCGCCCAGGACATCCGCCTGGCCGAGACCCGGCAGCGCACGGTTTTCCTCGCCGAGGAAACGGTCCGGGAATTCCAGACCGAGGTCGGCGGGCTCGATTGGAAGAATCTTCTTTGGCGGTCGGAAGACGAGCCCGAGGGGCTGAAGCCGCTCGACCTCGACGAAGAGGATGATGCTGCCGAGGCGGCTCCGAAATCGGAGGACGCCGCCGCGCCGCTCGCCGAATCGAAAATCAAGAATCGAAAGGCGAAATTCAAACTGCGGGGCGAGCCGACCGTCGAGGATCTGGCAGCGTTAGACCAAACCGACTGGGCGGCCGTGAAGGCCGAGTCCGATGCCCTGCGCCAACGCATCAGCACGATGGGCGCGGTCAACCTCGTCGCGATCGAGGAGTACGCCGACCTGAAGGAGCGCCACGACTTCCTGACCGGCCAGTGCAACGACCTTGCCGGAGCGAAGACCGAGTTGCTCAAGGTGATCGACGAGATCAACCAGACCTCGCTCAAGCAGTTCGAGGTGACGTTCGAGCAGATCAAAAAGAACTTCGTTTACACGTTCCAGACGCTGTTCGGCGGCGGCCGCGCCGCGCTGGAGCTGATCCAGGCCGAGGATATCCTGGAAAGCGGCATCGAGATCATCGCCCAGCCCCCCGGGACCAAGCTCAAGAGCATCTCGCTGCTCTCCGGCGGCCAGAAGACGCTCACCGCGGTCGCGCTGCTCTTCGCGCTCTACATGGTGAAACCGTCGCCCTTCTGTTTGCTCGACGAGTTGGATGCTCCGCTCGACGAGTCTAACATCGGGCGGTTCACCGACCTGCTGAAGAAATTCGTGAGCGAGTCGCAATTCATCATCATCACCCACAACAAGCGCACCGTGGCGGCGGCCAAGGCGATCTATGGCGTGACGATGGAGGAGCGCGGCGTCTCGAAGACGGTCTCAATGCACTTCAACCACGAGCGCGGCGAGGTCGAGGCCCCGGCGCAGAATCTCGCGGAAGCCGTTACTGGCACCCGGGTCGCGCCGGTCGGAGCCTAGTCGGATCTGGCGGTACCTTGCCGCCGGATCGAGTTCGGGCTGGGGGTGCCCAGCCGGGATTGGGATCCATTGCGGTTGAGGCGTCGCCTCAACCCTGCCTTCGGCATCGACGATCGGCCGCGCTCGCCGGAGTTGCCCAGAGCAGGCCACGCCGCGCAGCTGGTGGATTTTGCGCGATGCTTGGTAAAAAAGCATGGGGCTTGTCTGTCCGCATGATTCCGTTGTTCATGAACGCGCCTGTCCCCGAGCCACGTCTCCCGAACTTTTCGGGTCATCGTGCGTTTGGTTTACCTCAACATCCTGTCTTCAACCTCATGCGCACCACATTCCGCATCCTGGCGGCCACCGCCGTCCTGATCGTCACACCGCTGGCTTTCGCCCAGATCAACATCCTCGACAAGGAGGTGACGATGATCAACGGCGACGGCACCCCGGCCCTCAATGGCCCGCTCGGTTCTTTCGTTGGCAACGTCGGCGCGAACACCGGCGTCCAGCCCAAGCAATCCGACGGTAACTCCGGCATGCTTCCCATGGACCGGTTTGCCACCACGCCGCTCCTCACTCCCGCGCTGCTCCCGCAGGCGCAGAACGCCATCACGGTTCCGGATGAGTTCGTGGCGACGGTCTACGGTTTGCCGCCCATCGTCAGCTACGCCACCGGGGTGGCCGCGGCGCCCGACGGCACGGTCTTCATCGCCCTCGATGGCAACGGCGCCTCGAACGCCTGGGACCACATGGGCCGCGTCGTCAGGCTCAAGGATAACAATCACGACGGCGTGGCCGACCAGGCCACCGCTTTCGTGCCCGACGTCGACAGCCCGCGCGGTGTCCTCTGGTACTACGATCACCTCATTGTCCTCGCCGCGCCGAACATCACGGCCTACTGGGACCGCAACGGTGACGGTGTCGCCGACGAGTCCAAGGTTCTGGTCAAGAACTTCGGCCGCACCATCGCCGACGCCCGCGTCGACCACGGCCAGAACACCCTTGAGATCGGCATCGACGGCTGGATCTACATCGCCCTCGGCGACCAAGGTGTGCGCGACGCCACCGGCACCGATGGCCGCAAGCTCACCCTGCGCGGCGGCGGCGTGATCCGGGTACGTCCCGACGGCTCGGGCCTGGAGGTCTGGGCGCACAACTCGCGCAACGTCTACGGGATCGCCGTCGGACCGACCCTCGAGGTCTTCGGCCGCGACAACACCAACGACGGCGGCGGCTGGAACGTCCGCTTCCATCACTTCAGCGGCATGACTGACCATGGTTATCCGACTCTCTTCACCAACTTCCCGAACGAGGTCGTGACCCCGCTCGCCGACTTCGGCGGCGGTTCCGGCGTTGGCGGCATGTGGCTCGACGAGCCCGGCATTCCGGCGAAGTGGAACGATCTCCCCTACACGGCGGACTACGGCCAGCGCGCGGTGTTTGCCCACCATGTGCAGCCCAAGGGC
This sequence comes from uncultured Opitutia bacterium, assembly GCA_903925425.1. Taxonomy (GTDB): domain Bacteria; phylum Verrucomicrobiota; class Verrucomicrobiia; order Opitutales; family Opitutaceae; genus CAIYFD01. The sequence continues at coordinate 6,511 of CAIYFD010000121.1, forward strand.
GCCACGTACACCCTGCCGGGTTATGCGGTGAACCCGAACTCGATCAACGGCGTCCCGCTGCTCACCCCCGGCCAGGACGGATCTCCTTCTGGCAACGAGCCCTTCATCGAAGCTCCGACGATCATGGACGTGGATGTCGACGGCAACAGCGTCATCTACGTGGTCAAATGGGCCCAGGGTATCCCGGTGGCCGGTTGGGACAGCGCCAGCGCGATTTTCCGCATCGCCCCCAAGAACTTCACCCCGACGCCGCTTCCGAACTTCGACACCATCTCGGCCGCACAGCTCATCGAGGTCCTCGCCGGCAACAGCCATGTGCGCCGTATTGAGGCGCAGCGCGCCATCCTCCGTCGCGCCGCCCAGCTCGGCAACGGCATCGACGCGTCGCTGCTGGCCCTCGCCAACGACAAGTCGAAGTCCCTCAACAACCGCACGGCGGCGCTCTTCACCTACAAGCAGCTCCGCGGTGCGGCCTCGACCCAGGCCATCGCCGCGATGGTCTCCGATCCCACGATCGCGGCTCTCGCGCTCCGCGCCTTGGGCGACGACCTCACCCAGGCCCGCTCGATCCCGATCGCCACGGTCACCGCGCAGCTGAAGTCGACCGACCCGCGCACCCGCAAGGAGGCGCTGATCACGCTGGCCCGCGCTGGCTCGGTCGCCTCGGCCCCGCTGATCGCCCCGCTGATGGGTGATGCCGATCCGATCGTTTCCCATACTGCGATCCAAGTGCTCCGCAGCCTCCGGGCCACGGACGCCGCCTTCGCGGTGATCGACAATTCCACCTCGCCGGAGTCCGTCCGCTCGGGCGCCCTGCAGGTGTTGCATTCCTTCCATGATGCCAAGGTGACCGACGGCCTGATCCAGCGCCTGAAGGACGACCAGCCCGTCGCCAAGCGCCAGGACATCGTCGCCGCGCTCTCCCGACTCTCCAGCACGGAAACGGCCTGGAACGGCACGTGGTGGGCAACCCGCCCGCAGAACGTCGGCCCGTACTTTGCGCCGACCCCGTGGGCGGAATCAGTAAAGATTCAGACCGCCCTCAGCGCCGTGCTTGATCGCGCCGGTCCCGAGGAAGTGCTCGCGATGGGCCGTACCTTCCAGAAGGAAGGCGTCTCCGCCGGCCCGGCCGTGGCGAAGTTCCTGACCTACGCCGACTCCGAGCCCGCCCTCATCCCGCAGATCACGTCGTACTTTGCGACGGCCGAAACGATTCCGGCCAACGCGCTCCCCGTGCTGACCAAGGTGGCATCGGCTCCTGGAACCGCCGCTGCGGTTCGGGCCGAAGCCATCGCGGCCCTCACCAAGACGAGTGATCGCGCCAGCTGGGCGGCCGTCCTCCCGGCCGTCAAGATGCTGAACGCCCCGGCCGCTGCGGCCGGTGGTCGTGGTGGTGCGCCCGCCGGTGGTGGTCGCGGCGGCGCGGCTGCTCCTGGCGCACCGGCGATTCCCAACGCCACCCAGCTCCAGACGCTGCTTGTCACAAGCATGGACACGACGTCCGCGCCGCTGCTCCAGGCTTTCGCCGCGGCGCGCACCGCGCTGACGTCGGCCTCGCTGGCCACGCCGGCGAACGCCGCGGACATCACGGCAAAAGCCAACGCCGTCGCCGCCGCTGAGTCCGCCTTGGCCTCTTCGCGCGCCGACTCCTTCACCAAAATCCAGGCCTCCGTGGCGAAGTTCAATCCGCAGCAGGTCTCGGCCCTCGTCGCTCAGCAGGCGGTGGCCGCTCCCCCGGCCGCAGCTGGTCGCGGTGGCGCCGGTGGTGGCGGCCGCGGTGGTGCCGCTGCCGTCACGCCCGCCCAGCAGGCCCAGCTCGCGGTGGTGAACACCCCGCGTATCGATGAAATCTACCCGGTTCTCATCGAGGAAGCGGCGAAGATGGACGGCGAAACCTCCCAGCTCGCCGACGGTGCCCTCGTCACGCTGGCCGGCCGTCGCTTCGGCGCCGCCGCCTCGCACGATGCCGCCGCCAAGGCCATCGACGCCGGCTGGACCGATCCCCGCCGCCGCGCCCAGATCATCATGGGCGCCGTGACGGCGCGCGACACCTCCCACGCCGCGCAGATCGTGGCCGCGATGAACGACTCCGACGTTGCCGTCGCCCGTGCCGCCCAGTACGCGGTGCAGCAACTTGGCATCGATGTCGCCGGTCTGGCCGCCGCGGCCAGCCAGCCGAAAATCGGTGGAATTTCGGTGGCGGCGACCCTCGCCGCGGTGGTGCCGGTCAAGGGCTCCATCGCCCGCGGCCAGCAGCTCTCCCGCGAACTCGGCTGTATCGCCTGCCACACCTTCATCCCGAACGAGTCCCCGAAGGGTCCCGACATGTCCAAGATCTCCGGTATCCTGCAGCGCCGGGAACTGGCCGAGGCCATCCTCGACCCGAACAAGTCGATCTCACAGGGCTTCGCGACCGCCATCATTGAACTGAAGAATGGCACCTCGTTCAGCGGCTTCGTGGTGAGCGAGGGTGGTGGCTCAGTCACCGTCCGCAACATCGAGACCCAGCAGAAGTTCGCCACGGCCGACATCGCCAAGCGCACGTCGGTCGAGACGTCCTACATGCCCCCAGGCCTGACCGCCGGCCTGAC
>CAIYFD010000122.1 GCA_903925425.1 uncultured Opitutia bacterium
AGAACCTTCAGATCATCGCCCATGAGAATCGCCACCAGCACCTTGTCGGAAAACCTCGTGCGGCAGATCCAGCGGTTGAACACTTCGCAGGCGAAGCTGCAGTCGCAGGTATCCAGCGGCCAGCGCCTCACCCAGCCCGAGGACGATCCGGCGGTCATGGGGCGCGTGCTCAACCTGGACAGCGAGCAGCGCGCGATTGCCCAGTACGCCCGGAACGCCAACCGTGCTTTGGAGCTCAGCCAGGCGTCGACCAGTGGATTGCAGCAGATCAAGAAGCTCTCCGACCGGGCGACCGAAATCGGCGTCCTCGGCGCCGGCGCCGCCGCTCCCGAGGCGCTCCAGTCCTACATGTCCGAAGTCAACCAGCTCATCGAGCAGGCGGTGCAGCTCGGCAACACCCGCTTCGGCAACGATTATCTCTATGCCGGCACGGCGGTGGATGCACCGCCCTTTGTCGCCCAACGCGACGCCCAGGGCCGCGTCACGTCCGTCGCCTACACCGGCAACGCCTCCCAGTCCGCGGTCGCGCTCTCCGACACGGCCAACATCACCCCCGGAACGTCCGGGACCACGAACCAGGGACTCGCGGATTTTATCAGCCACCTCGTTTCTCTCCGCGATGCGCTTGGGGCGGGGGATGCGGCCGCCGTGTCCACGGCCCAGACCGGCCTGATCGGGACGGAGGATGTCATGGTTTCCGGTATTGCCGAGCAGGGTGCCGTCCAGATGCGCATCGAGGTGAATCAATCCCAGCAGCAGGACCGCCTCAACGATCTCCAGAAGCTGGTTTCGAGCGAAGTCGATGCGGACCTGCCGACCACCATCGTTCACCTCAACCAGGCCTCCACCGCCTATCAGGCGGCGCTGCAATCCTCGGCCAGCATCATGCACATCTCGCTTCTCGATTATCTCAAGTAACCGCCGCCCCGCCATGAAAGTTCTCACCGAAATTCCCGCCTCCGACCTGCCCGCGCCGGTCACTCACGCCTTCGATCTGCCCCAGGGGCTGATCGGGTTCGCCGCTTACACCCGCGCCGAGCTGCTCTACCTGCCGGACCATCTTCCGTTTCTCTGGCTCCGGCTGCACGGTCCCAAGGACGCGGTGCACTTCATCGTCATCGAGCCGGGCGGCCTGATCCCGGGCTACGCCCCCGAGCTCTTCGACGAGGATGCGGCCGGCATCGGTCTCGCCGATTCTTCGGAAGCCATGGTCCTCAACATCGTCACCATGGCCCAGCAGCGCCCGCTGGAGGCGACCGTGAACCTCGTCGGTCCGATCGTGGTGAATCGTCGCACCCGTCAGGCGCGCCAGCTGGTCATCGCCAATTACTCCAAGTATGGCGCCCACCACCCGCTCGTCGAAACCGCCGAGCCTGCTCTCCAAGCGGCCGGTTGATCCGGCCGCAGCTCAAATCTCAGATCTGAAATTTAAAATCTCCAGCAGCCATGCTCGTACTTTCCCGCAAGCCCGGTGAGGCCATTGTCATCGGCGACGGCATCGAGATCCGCATCAACCGCATCGATGGCGACGTCGTGAAGATCGGCATCGTCGCGCCCCGCGAGGTCCCGATCTTCCGCAAGGAGGTCGTGACCGAGATCGGCGCGTCCAACCGCGCGGCCGCCGTGCGCGGCCCCGCGACTCCCGCCGCCGCCGGCCTGCCCGCGCTACCCCAGCTTCCCAAAATCACCCGGGCCACGGATTCCGGCCCGGTCGTTCCCCGGCCCGCCTCGGCGGACCGGCCCGCCATGGATGGTGGAAAAACTAATCGCGTGCCGCCGAACCGGCAGCACGCGGCCTAAAACCACCCCCGCCATGAGCGTCATCAATACCAACATCCAGGCCATCGCGGCCGCCCGTAACCTCAATGCCTCCCAGGAAATGCTGGGGCGTTCCCTCACCCGGCTGTCGTCGGGCTCGAAGATCGTCAACCCGTCCGACGATGCCGCCGGCCTCGCCGTGTCGGAGAAGCTCGACGCGCAGGGCCGCCGCGTAAAGGCCGCGACCACCAACGTCCAGAACGCCGTCTCCTTCGTGCAGACCGCTGACGGCTTCATGGGCGGCATGACCAAGATCCTTTCCCGCATGAGCGAGCTCGCGATCCTGGCCAAGGACGTCACGAAAAACTCGACTGACGTCGCCCTCTACCAGCAGGAATTTACCGCGTTGCAGGATCAGATGCGCGCCACCATCGGCGGCACGACGGCCGAGATCGGCGGCACCGCCGACATCACCACGCCACTCGGGGCGTTCAACGGTATCACCCTCTTCGGGGCTAACGCCGCGGGCCTCACGGTCACGATCGGCCAGGCGGTCGGGCAGGATATGACCATCGCCGAGTCGAATCTGCGCCAGGGTAACATGCTCAACATTGTCGGGCAGGACGCCTCGGCGGCGTACTCGCTGAGTGTCACCGACGCCAACGCCATTGGCGACATCACCGGCGCGATCCAGCAGGTTGCGACCGAGCGTTCGACCCTCGGCGCCGCCCAGTCGCGCCTCGAACTCGCCGCGACGACGCTGCAGGTCGAATATGAGAATCTCGGGGCCGCCATCTCGCGCATCCGCGACGTCGACGTGGCCGAGGAATCCACCCAGTTCGCGAAGTACAACATCCTCGTGCAGTCCGGCACCGCGATGCTCGCGCAGGCGAACAAGACTCCCGAGACCGTCCTGCGCCTGCTGCAGTGATCGGCGGGCCACGCCCGCTGAGGGCGGCGGACAGCGGACAGAGAGCGGACGAATCCGGCCGCAGTAGAATGCTGTTCACCGGCCTCTGACTTCTGTCCTCTGGATCCCGGGTCGGGCGGAGGCGGCGCCTCCGCCGCGATCGATCATGCCGCCATGGCGCGGTAGGGCTGGCTCGACGAGCCCGCCACGGTTATTCGACATCACGTTCTGCGAGCAGATGCTCCAGCTCAGGGTCTGCTTCGGTTGCCCGGATCATCGGCAAGGCCGCCCGGCTGAGGTCGGCTTCGACCGCCATCAGATATTGACCCCGTTGCTTTCCCGACGCGGCTCGGCCATCATCGCCGAACTGCAAATCCCTGTCCGGCCAACGCGCCGGAT
>CAIYFD010000123.1 GCA_903925425.1 uncultured Opitutia bacterium
CGGAGCCGCTGTCAGCCTGGATGCTCGCCGGATTGATCCCGACGTAGCCCCAGCCCGCGGCAATCAGCAATTCCGTCGAGCTTGGGCTGCTCGGACGAACTCCACCACGGCCGGAATTTACCACGGAGGCAGCGGCGGCCAGCGCCGCGGCCACCGTACCAGAAGGAGCCGCGGGACGGGTGACGACCGGAGCGGCGGCAGGGGGTCCCCCGGCACGGCCGCCACGGCCCGCTTCGCCGGGGATGGTCGCTCCGCCAAACATCATCAAAACGGGCACCCCTTTGGCGCCGGCGGGCGTGACCACGACCATCTGGATATCGACCGGAGTCCCGGTGTGACTGGCGGCATCAGCATGGCCGACGTGGCCGACGACCCGTTTCGCGACGACGGGATATTCGCCGACCTTGGTTTCGACAGTCTGCGTGATTTCCCAGGTAACTTTCGGAGCGTTCACGGGCACCCGACCGAGCACTTCGCGCTCGAAATCCTCGACGATTTCCGGGCGGCGCTGGGTCTGCCACTGTTCGGCCGTGGTGACCCTTTGGCCGTTCTTCAGGGTCAGAATCTCCGGATAGTTGGGAAACGGATCGGCTTTCGCCGGATCGTAGTTCGCGGGATTGATGACGTTCGGGCCGACTTGACCACTCGGGCCCGGGCGGAGCTTGGTGATGCCAAGCTGCTTCATCATATCAGCGTGGTCCGCAGCCAATGCGGCGGCGTTGGCGGCTTGGGCGGGATTGGGAGCAGGCGCGGCCGGGGGGACGGCGGGTTGGGCGGCCAGAGACCGACCGAGCAGGGCAAAGCTGACGACAATCAACAGGGGTACAGAGGGGCGCATAATCGAGGGGGTGAAACGATCCGCTTTGGGAAAACTGGGAAGCCGCCCAGCCGGTGTCAAACGAGGGCGCGCCGCCCGCGCGGGAATTTTGTCGGCATCCTCTTCCGGAGGCGCACCATCTTACCCGGCCATCCTCCCCAGTCGGTCTGACCGCTCCGTTTCCGAACCCGCCCCCGGACGGGAAACCCCAACCCCCGCTTCATGTTTTCACCCATGCGCCTTCGTATCCTGACGGGAATCGCTTATCTCCTTTTCGCCCCGCTCGCCTCGGCTGAGGACGGCTATCGCCTTTGGCTGCGCTACGAGCCGATCCCCGACGCCAGTTTGCGCGCGAGCTACGCCGGCACCCAGATCGTCCTCACCACGCCCGGCGGTGCCGAGTCACCCACGATCGCCGCCGCCCGCGAGGAACTCATCGCCGGCTGGAGCGGATTGACCGGCAGTGCGCCGGTCATCGTGCTCGAAAAAGCGGCGACCGACGCAGCGCGCGGTGACGAAGGTTATTCGCTGCGCATGACCCAACGGGGCGGAAAGCCCACCGCCGTGATCTCCGCCAATCGCGATATCGGTGTGCTCTACGGCGCGTTCGCCCTGCTGCGCGAGGGGCAACTCCAGCACGCGATCGCGGCCTTGAACGTGACGAGTGCGCCGAAGATCCAGCGTCGTCTGCTCAATCACTGGGACAACCTCAACCGCTCCGTCGAGCGCGGCTACGCCGGCCAGTCGCTCTGGGAGTGGCCCAACCTGCCCGGCACACTTAGCCCCCGTTACCGCGACTACGCCCGCGCCAATGCGTCGATCGGCATCAACGGCGTCGTGCCCGTCAACGTGAACGCGAACGCCGCGTTTCTCTCCGCCGAGAACCTCGCGAAACTCGCCGCCCTGGCCGACGTGTTCCGGCCGTACGGGATCAGGATGTACCTCACCGCGCGGTTCAGCGCGCCCGTGGAAGCTGGCGGACTGAAAACCGCCGACCCCCTCGATCCCGACGTCATCAAATGGTGGACGGACAAGGCCGCGGAAATTTACCGCCTGATCCCCGACTTCGGCGGCTTCCTCGTGAAGGCCAATTCCGAGGGGCAGCCGGGCCCCCAGAGTTATCAGCGCACGCACGCCGACGGCGCCAACCTTCTCGCGGACGCCGTGGGCCCGCATGGCGGCATCGTGATCTGGCGCGCCTTCGTTTATGACGACAAGGTCGCCGACGACCGGCACAAACAAGCGGTCACCGAGTTTCAGCCGCTCGACGGCAAGTTCCGCCCCAATGTCGTGGTCCAGGTCAAGAACGGCCCGATCGACTTCATGCCGCGCGAGCCGTTTCATCCGCTCTTCGGGCTCATGCCCAAGACGCCCCTCGCCCTGGAACTCCAGATCACCCAGGAATACACCGGCGGTTCCAGCGAGCTCGCGTTCCTGGCCCCGATGTGGCGCGAAGTGCTCGATGCCGATACCTTCCGACCCAAGGCGGGATCGACCGTTGCCCGCGTGGTCGATGGCACCGCCGAGGGCCACCCGATCTCCGTGATCGCCGGCGTCGCCAACACGGGCACGGATCGGAATTGGAGCGGCAACCAGCTCGCCCCGGCCAACTGGTACGCCTTCGGTCGGCTCGCTTGGGATCATTCGCTCAGCTCCGCCACGATTGCCGAGGAGTGGACCCGCCAGACGTTGTCCAACGAGACCCGCGTCGTGACCCCGGTTGTCGGGATGCTCCTAGCCTCCCGCGAGGCCATGGTCGATTACTCAATGCCGCTCGGCCTGCACCACATCATGGCACGCAACCATCATCAGGGGCCCGGGCCCTGGGTCGCCGGCGGCCGCGCCGACTGGACCGCGCTCTACTATCACCGCGCCGACGAACAAGGCATCGGTTTCGATCGCACCGTCACCGGTTCCAACGCCCTCGGGCAATACGCGCCTGAAGCCGCGAAGCAATGGGCCGACCTCGCGACGTGTCCCGACGAACTCCTGCTCTGGTTCCATCGCGTCCCGTGGGACTACCGGATGCGTTCCGGCAAAACCCTCTGGGATGAAATCTGCCTGCACTACCAACGCGGCGTCGAGACCGTCCGCTCGTGGC